>NZ_WQNP01000150.1:0-54469 GCF_018783905.1 Ruminococcus sp. MCC718 | reverse complement strand
GCATTTTTCAGAATAGATTCGAACTGAAAGTTGTTTTTCATTTTTTCCCTTTGGGGAATGCCTCGGCTTTCTCTTAGGAGGCGAGTGCTCTATCCAGCTGAGCTATGACGACACATGCCGCAAACCCTTGATTTTACTGGGTTTCTGGGATTTTTCCCTTCGGCCATATATAAGATTATCAACTCTTTTTCGAGTTGTCAATCTACAGATTTTTTTGATTTGGTAACATTAGAACGTTCCCCAATTTGGGGAATGCTTTGTTGTCACCCTTAGCATTTTTCAGAATAGATTCGAACTGAAAGTTGTTTTTCATTTTTTCCCTTTGGGGAATGCCTCGGCTTTCTCTTAGGAGACACTTGTTATATCCATTTAACTAAGGAAACAGTGTGCCTGGCAGCCAAAGCTGCCAGCTTTTTTATTATAGCACAGCCTTTTTTATGCGTCCACACTTAATTTGCGAAATTGATATGTCCCTGAAGCCATATAGTACCTTTAAATCTTCTTCCGACCTCCGGCTCACCGAGCAGATCCTCTTTGTTAATACAGACATCCAGGTTCATATCGTTGCACTCCAGCCTGAGCTGATAAATGGTTTCTTTTGTATATTTATTCACTGTTTTTTCAACATCCTTAATGTTTCCCATGACCTGATAATGATCACATTCCAGGCCATACGGCATAAAGAGTGTGTCTACAATGCTGAAAAGATCTTCTTTTAAAATCCTCTGATTGACTGCCGCATAAGTATCAATATCTTCCAATGTCAGGCTTTCGATTGCCTCTGCATCACCCTGTCTTGCGGCTGCGATCATTTTGTGCCTCTGATTTGCCGAATCACTTCCTGTCGCAGTGACACGCGGTTCCGCCTTCTGTACTGGAAATAAAATTTTGCCTTTCAGGGAAAGTCCGGAAAAGCTCGTGCTGATCTTATCACTCAACAGATGTCCGAGCAGCATTTCCTTTTTATATTTTGCGGCATTCTGTAAATAGAAAATAACCGAAACACCGATCCTTACATCTTCGCAGACACCGGCAAAGGATTCTCTTGCCGCATGGCGTTCAATAATCAGATCTTCTTTGCTGCTGATATCTTTTCCCTGAAAATATGGGAAATAATACTCCTGATGGAAACCATCCGTATCCATGATGCCGCACATCTTGATTCCCATATTTTCACCAAAGCTTTTTGTATACTCTACAAAAGCTTTGTTTTTCCCTTCTCTTGAAACTTCTCTTTCGTCAAAATCGTGGAAAACCTCGGTGAGAATTTCTTTTATATCTTTTTCATTCTGCAGATTGCTAAATCCGATTGCTCGCAGATAATTATGCAATTATGCCACCTCTATTATTTCTTTTCAATCACTTTCATGCCGCCCATGTATGGCTGAAGTACTTCCGGAATCTTAACGCTTCCGTCAGCCTGCAGGTTGTTCTCCAAGAATGCAATCAACATACGAGGCGGTGCAACTACGGTATTGTTTAATGTATGTGCAAAATATTTGCCATTCTCACCATTTATGCGGATTTTCAGACGGCGTGCCTGAGCGTCACCTAAGTTTGAGCAGCTTCCTACTTCGAAATATTTTTTCTGTCTCGGAGACCATGCTTCTACGTCCACTGATTTTACTTTCAGGTCTGCCAGGTCACCGGAACAGCATTCCAGCGTACGAACCGGGATATCCATGCTGCGGAACAGATCTACGGTGTTTTTCCACAGTTTTTCATACCACATTTTGCTTTCTTCCGGTTTGCATACAACGATCATTTCCTGTTTTTCAAACTGGTGGATACGGTATACACCTCGCTCTTCGATGCCGTGTGCACCTTTTTCTTTTCTGAAACATGGAGAATAGCTGGTCAGCGTCTTCGGCAGCTCTTCTTCCGGAATGATTGTGTCGATGAATTTACCGATCATAGAATGTTCGCTGGTTCCGATCAGATACAGATCTTCGCCTTCGATTTTGTACATCATGGAATCCATCTCGGCAAAACTCATAACGCCGGTAACTACGTTGCTGCGGATCATAAATGGCGGTACGCAGTAAGTAAATCCACGGTTGATCATGAAATCACGTGCGTATGCGATCACTGCGGAATGCAGTCTTGCGATGTCTCCCATCAGGTAATAGAATCCATTTCCGGCAACTTTTCTTGCACTGTCAAGGTCGATACCGTTGAAAGATTCCATGATTTCTGTATGGTACGGGATTTCAAAATCCGGAACAACCGGCTCACCGAAGCGTTCGATCTCTACGTTTTCGCTGTCATCTTTTCCGATCGGCACAGACGGATCGATGATGTTCGGGATAACCATCATGTTTGTTTTCAGTTTTTCTTCTACTTCAGCTTCTTCTGCGGAAAGTTCGTTGATACGGTCAGCACTTGCTGCTACCTGACGTTTTACTTCCTCTGCCTCTTCTTTTTTACCCTGTTTCATCAGGCCGCCGATCTCTTTGGACAGTTTGTTTCTTTCTGCACGCAGAGCTTCTACTTCCTGTTTGATCTCACGGTTTCTCTTGTCCAGCTCCAGTACTTCATCTACCAGCGGCAGTTTTTTATCCTGGAATTTATTTCTGATATTCTGTTTTACAATTTCCGGATTTTCTCTCACAAATTTAATGTCTAACATTTTTTATCGTCCTTTTCTTTTATTTCATTTTATTTCAACTCAAGACCCTCTGGATCACGGGTCACTTCTTTTCCGATTTTAACACATGTAATCTGCCTCGTAAAGTGACTTTGTGTCCTTCTGTGCAAACACTTTCTGTTTTAATACCTGACGTTATCCGATATCGTTGTGTGCATTTACAGCCTGACGCAGTGCTTCTTTTTCTTCTTCGCCAAGCACGATATAAGACTCGCCTTTTACGATTTCTTTGACATAAGTATAACAGCCTTCTCTGCTGTGGATCGCATTTAATACAAATCCGCTGTTCTCTTTATCCAGCATTGCAAGTGCAAAACTTAATTTGCCGCCGACATCTTTGAATGCATCATATTTTACGATTGCAGTTTTGTTCAGTGTCATTTTCTGGATTTCTTTTAATTTATAAATCTCATCCGCCTGATATTTTACTGCTTCTGTCATGGCATCTACTTCTTCGAATTTCTTTTCAAATGCTTTTTCCAGGGATATCGCATCTTTTCCACGCATGAACATTTTGTACTTATTCGTAAGTCTTGCCAGCTTCATGGACTGCTTGACCAGGAAAAAAATCAGCACAAGCTGTATCAGAATTACAATGATCAGCACGATACCTGCATCAATGCCTATCGCATCAAAAATCCCCATATTTTCCCTCCATTCCTTATTTAATTTTAATGATTCTGAACGCTTTCCAGCAGTTCAATGATCCTCTCCAGTTCCTCATTGGAATAATACTCAATCTCAATTTTTCCGCTATTATTCTTTTTGTGACTGATCTGTACTTTTGTACCGAGTATTTCTTTTACCTTTTCTTCCAGATTCCGGTAAATGATCTCTACATCCGGTTCTTTTGTTTTTGTGGTTTCTTCCTTTTCTTCGCCCAGCTTTCTGACCAGTTTTTCTGTCTCTCTGACACTTAATTTATTATCAAAGATCTGATTTGCCATCTGGAACTGCAGATCTCGGTCTTCAATAGAAATCAACGCTCTCGCATGGCCGGTCGTGAGCATTTCATCGATCACCATCTGCTGTACTCTCTCATCCAGCTTCAGAAGACGCATGGAATTGGTCACTGCCGTTCTGCTCTTGGAAACACGCTCCGCCACTTCATCCTGCTTCAGATGAAACTCGGTGAGCAGCTTTTTATAAGCTCTTGCTTCGTCGATCGGATTTAAATTTTCCCGCTGAATATTTTCAATCAGAGAAATCTCCAGGATTTCCCGATCTGTATAACTCTTGATAATAGCCGGAACCTCTTTTAACCCTGCCATCTTTGCCGCACGCCATCTGCGTTCCCCTGCTATGATCTCGTAATGATCCTCTTTTTTCTGAACAATCAGCGGTTGGATAATTCCAAATTGTTTGATGGAATCTGACAATTCCAGCAACGCATCTTCATCAAAATGTTTCCGCGGCTGTTCTCTGTTTGGTTCAATATCTGTTATCTTCAGAAGAAGCTCATTTTTTTCCGGTTTCTGCTCCGTTTTTTCCGCTTTTCTTCTTACGCTATGCTCCGGGATCAGGGAGTCCAGTCCCTTACCAAGCCCTGCTTTTCTTACAGCCATTCTTCCTCTCCTCTATGAATTACCTCTTCGGCAAGTCTGCGGTAGCTTTCTGCTCCGGTAGAACGCTTGTCATATCTGGTGATCGGCATTCCATAACTTGGTGCCTCTGCTAATCTTACATTTCTTGGGATAATTGTCTTATAAATATTCTGATCAAGATTATTTTTTACGTTTTCCACCACCTGAAGAGACAGATTGGTTCTTGCATCGTACATGGTAAATACCACGCCTTCGATTTCCAGATCCGGGTTCAGTCGATCCTGGACAAGATTGATTGTGTGGATCAGCTGAGACAGTCCCTCGAGTGCATAATATTCGCACTGAATCGGCACGAGTACCGTATCTGCCGCACACATTGCATTGATAGTCAGCATACTTAAAGAAGGTGGACAGTCGATCAGCACAAAGTCATAGTTTTTCTTTACTTCATCGATTGCTTTCTTTAAAATATATTCCTTTTCCTCTGCTCCCACCAGCTCGATCTCTGCTGCTGCCAGATTGATATTTGACGGAAGAACACTCAGATTTTCATACTCACTTTCCATAATCGCATCCTCTACGGAACACTCTTCCAGCATCAGCTCGTACACCGTATTTTCTGCCTGCTCTTTGTCAATTCCCAGTCCGCTGGTAGTATTTCCCTGTGGGTCCATATCCACTACCAGTACCTTCTTTCCCAGTTCTGCCAGAGAAGCTGCCAGATTGATCGCTGTTGTTGTTTTGCCTACACCACCCTTCTGGTTGGCGACTACGATAGTTCTTTCCATTAAATATTCCCCTTTCGTTTCCAGTTCATACCAGATGCTGCTTTGTTTCACGTGCATTTGCCCTGAACACAAAGTATTTTTCAATTATAGCACTTCTTTTTTTAGATATCCAGTCTTAAGCATTCCAAAATCCTGGAAATGTTTCACGTGAAACATATGAAATATTAATCCGGCAGATTCTGCACCTCTTCGAGCATGTACAGAAACTTGTCCAGCTTTGCCGTTACCTCTTCCAGTTCCCTCGCTGTCTGTGCCTGCTGCCTTTTGACATCATTCATCTGCTGATGCATCTCATTCAGCATCTCCTTAGACACACGCATATCTGCCCGCGGCGAAAAAATTTCAAAATCAACGTCTTCCTTTTTTTGCACCTCGTCTATGCTTTTGTGAAGGCGCTCACGTATCCCGTCAAGCCTTTCCTTTTGAGCTGTCAACCGTTCTTTTTCGGCTGTCAGACTGTCTGCTTTTTCCTTTAAATACTCTTTTACCATTTTATCATCGCTTTCTGTATGTTCTAACCCATTGTACTGGATAAACAGAATTATGTAAAGCAATGTTTCACGTGAAACATATGAAATTTTTATATCTTCTATATTGTTTCTTATTTCAAGAATACCTCTGACATTCTTGCTGCGATGTGCACGTCATGCATCCCATGCCATATTCTTCTGTGCACATCTGATATACTTTTGCCTTGTCTCTGCTTACATCTTGGATTATAATGAAGGCAATGAAAAATCACAAAGATCTGTATAAGACAATGTTTCTCAGAAAGGAGTTTTTATGAAGCAAAAAATCAAAACCGGCATTCTCATGACCGCTCTGGCTGTTGGCTCTCTTCACATCGTCAATCGCTGTGCCCAGGCTCTTGCCACGGTTAAAAATCTGCTGGATAAACATAAAGGTGCTTTTTATGACTGGCGTTTCGGTCAGGTCTATTATACAAAAACAGGAAGCGGTTCTCCTCTCCTGCTTGTTCACGATCTGGCTCCGGCTGCCTCTTCCTACGAATGGGATCTGCTGCTGAAAAATCTGTCCGCAGACCACACGGTATATTGCCTGGATCTTCTTGGCTGCGGTCGTTCTGATAAACCGAACCTGACCTACACAAACTATTTTTACGTGCAGCTTATCAATGATTTTATCGAGCATGTGATTCACGAAAAAACAGACATCATCGCTACCGGTCTGTCTTCTTCTTTTGTGTTGATGGCATGCAGTACCAATCCGGATGCCTATAACAAAATTATGATGATCAATCCGGAAAGCATTTCCAATCTGAAATGTACACCGTCCAAACGTTCCAGGATCATCAAATTTATTATGGATCTTCCGATCGTCGGTACAGCTGTATACAACATGCAGATGCGGCGGGAAAATATTGAATATTTATTCACTGAAAAGTATTTTTATAATCCTTTCTCTGTCTCAAAGAAGATGCTGGACATTTATCATGAAGCTGCTCATCTCGATGAGTGCGGCGGGAAATATCTGCTGTCCAGCCTGGATGGATTTTATTTAAATGCAGACATCTCCAGAGCCTTAAACAGCATCAACAACAGTCTGTTTATTCTCGAAGGAAGAAAGACAGAGGAACGTGAACGAACCGTCGAAGGCTATGTCCGCCTCAATTCCGCTGTAGAATACGATTTTATTGAAAATACAGAAAAATACCCGCAAATGGAAAATCCGCAGGCTGTACTGGAATATGTTGACATGTTCTTTTAAAATTTTAATTTGAATACACGTAAGATCTGGCACAAAACCATTATACCCGGACATTTCTGAATGTCTCCGACATTCTTTTGTGCACTTCTGCAATCCGTCGAAGGTTATATCAGATGGGAGATTTTATCCCGTCACAGACACAGACTTGTTGTTCACCGCCTGCAAAGACGGAGATCACCTCACATCTGGTGTACACCTTCGCTGCTGGGTTTATCTTACCCCAAAATCATCAAACAGATTATAGTTCTCGCCGATATGATAATTTCTGGTAATATCTACTTTTATTTCCCCTGTCTATACAAAAGTTCTCAGATGATTTTTTTTCTTTTTGTAATCCACATAGTAAAGCCGGTCGGAAAGCCATTCTTCCTCCGGAATGGTTTCTCTGTTTGCCCGTTTTATCTCATCAATAAAAAACTGCGGATCATAATCCTCCGGCAATGTATTTTCCGGAATAACAACCACGTGGTGAATGTTCCATAGCTGGATCAGCAAATTGCATTTGAATTTCATATACATCCATGCCTGCACCTGCGGAAGTGCAATCGCCGCTGCTCCATAGGAATAGTACAGATTGGACAGCATATAAATTTCCATAGTACAACTGTAAATTCGATCAATTACATCCGATGGTTTCACCTGTAGAAAACAGTGCGTAAAATAATACAGCCATAAATATCCGAAAACAAATTGCACGGACGGCAGCTTCCCAGAAAACGAAGCGTGTCAGCAGATTGTTTTCAAATCATCCTGACGTATGTTTTTACATTATTACACTCTTTTTACACATTCACGCAAGAGGCTCTTTCGTCGGCATCCCGGCTTTTCTCGGGTATTTCTTCGGCGTGCTTCTCTTCTTTTCCACAACCACAAGTGCCCTCTCCATGTCACTTCCCGGCAGATGGAATTTCTCCACTTTTCCGATTTCTCCGCCAAGCACATAAACTGCCTTCTTACTCTGAGCGATTTCTTCATCCACTGAAACAGATTTATAGGAAACAAATTTTCCGCCGACTTTTACAAACGGCAGGCAATACTCGGTAAGGGACGCAAGGTTCGCAACTGCTCTGGAAACAGACAGATCAAACTGTTCGCGGTATTCTGCTTTTTTCGCCGCATCTTCTGCTCTTCCATGCACCGTTTCGATTCCGGTAAGTCCCAGGTTATCCACAACTTCATCCAGAAATTTGATCCTTTTGTTCAAAGAGTCCAAAAGTGTCACCTGCAAATGTGGATAAACAATCTTCAGCGGGATTCCCGGAAAGCCGGCTCCGGTCCCGACATCGATCAGGCTGTTTATTTTTTCCATCTCCACATATTCTGCCGCTGCCACGCTGTCCACAAAATGTTTCTGCATCACTTCGTCAAATTCAGTGATCCCGGTGAGGTTCATCACTTTATTCCATTCTACCAGCAGCTCATAATATTTCTCAAACTGTTCAATCTGCTTCTCTGTCAATGTCACGCCAAATGCCTGACATCCATCTTCTAAAATATGAAATTTACTTCTGTCCACGTTTTCCTCCTGTCAAATATCTCGTGCATCTGACTTAAAATTCAATATTTACGTTTCGTCTGCCAAACATTCTTTTGCCGCAGGACTTCACTTTATTTTCGATCTCTGGATTCCAAATATACGAGCAGTACGGAAATATCCGCCGGTGACACACCGGAAATACGGGATGCCTGTCCGATGGAAAGCGGCTGGAATTTTTTCAGTTTCTGCACCGCTTCAATTCTCAGGCTTCCGACTTCGTCGTAATTAATATCTTTCGGAATCCGTTTGTTTTCCATTTTCTTGAACTGCTCGACCTGCTTCATCTGTCTTCGGATGTAGCCCTGATATTTGATGTTGATATTGACCTGTTCACGCACACCGGCAGAATACTGCGGTCTGTTTTTGTCAATCTCTTCTAACATCTCATAGTCCAGCTCCGGACGGCGTACCAGTTCTCCGATGGTTGTTCCGGACTTCAGAAGTGTACTTTCATGTGCCTCCAGAAATTTCTGTACTACTTCGGTTCCGCCAATATTCTCATGATCTACACGTTCCATTTCCTCTGCGATCTGACGCTCTTTTGTTTTCAGCTCCTGATAGCGTTCTTCGGAGATCAGCCCCACCTGATAACCTTTCTCTGTCAGACGCAGATCTGCATTGTCCTGTCGCAGAAGCAGACGATATTCTGCTCTGGATGTCATCATACGATATGGCTCACGATTCTCTTTTGTTACCAGATCATCGATTAGAACACCAATATAAGCTTCCGAACGATCAAGGATCAGCGGCTCTTTTCCCTTTACCTGCATTGCTGCATTGATACCGGCAATCAGTCCCTGTGCCGCTGCTTCTTCATATCCGCTGCTGCCGTTAAACTGTCCGCCACTGAAAAGTCCCCTGATATTTTTAAACTCCAGGGATGCATCCAGCTGTCTCGGATTGATGCAGTCATACTCGATCGCATAGGCATTGCGGACGATCTTTGCGTGCTCAAGTCCGGCTACCGTGTGGTACATTTCATGCTGAACATCTTCCGGCAGGGAGCTTGACATACCGCCGATATACATTTCGTTCGTATGCAGTCCTTCCGGCTCAAGAAATACCTGGTGTCTGTTTTTATCTGCAAATTTTACCACTTTGTCCTCGATGGACGGACAGTATCTTGGTCCGGTTCCCTCGATCATACCGGAATAAAGTGGTGAACGATCCAGATTTTTCCGGATAATTTCATGTGTTTCTTCGTTTGTATAAGTCAGCCAGCAGGATGCCTGGTCGATCTGGACACTCTCCGGATCGGTTGTAAAAGAAAAGGGTACCACTCTCTCATCGCCAAACTGTTCCTGCATTTTTGAAAAATCAATCGATCTGCGGTCTACACGTGCCGGTGTACCGGTCTTAAATCGCTGCATCTCGATTCCATGTGCTTTCAGGGAATCTGTCAGATGATTTGCTGCCTGCAATCCGTTTGGCCCGGTATAATTACTGATATCACCGTAAATACATCTTGCACGCAGATATGTTCCGGTACAAAGCACGCAGGCTTTGCAGTGATACGTTGCCCCGGAGAATGTTTTGACTCCGGTGATTTTTCCGTCTTCTGTCAGAATTTCTGCAACTTCTGCCTGCACGATTGACAGGTTATCTGTGTTTTCCAAAACTTTTCGCATGGATCTGGAATATTCTGCCTTGTCTGCCTGTGCACGCAGAGAATGTACGGCAGGTCCTTTGGATTTATTGAGCATCTTGGACTGGATAAACGTTTTGTCGATATTTTTTCCCATCTCACCGCCAAGTGCATCGATCTCTCTTACCAGATGACCCTTGGAGCTTCCACCTATGTTCGGGTTGCACGGCATCAGTGCAATGCTGTCCACACTCACGGTAAAAATGGTTGTGGAAAGTCCGAGTCTTGCACAGGCAAGTGCTGCCTCACATCCGGCATGTCCGGCTCCTACGACTACCACATCTGTATATTCTTCTAATGTATTCATTTCTTGCCTCCACTTATTTGCCCATACAGAACTTACTGAAAATTTCATTTACCAGATCATCATCCACGGCCTCGCCGATAATCGTTCCCAGAGATTCATATGCACTCATCAGATCGATCGAGAAGAAATCCTCCGGCATATCCTGTGCGATGCTCTCCGTCACCTGCTTCAGGCTCTCTTTTGCATCCATAAGTGCTGCCTTATGACGCATATTTGTGATACATACCTCATCGTTAAAAGAAAGGCTGCCTTCGAGAAACATATTTTTGAGTGTATCCTCAAGCTGTTCAAATCCAGTCTCATCTTTTGCAGAAACGCAGATCACCGGATGTTCTCCCACTTTTTCCTTCAGGATCTGTTCTGTCGTTACCGGCTCCAGATCCGATTTATTTAAAAGAACGATCACCTTTCTGCCTTCAAATAGTTCGATAATCTCTTCATCATTCTCATCCAGTGCGGTCGATGAATCTGCCACGTACAGAATCAGGTCTGCTTCTTTTGCATATTTTTTTGCACGCTGCACACCAATCTGCTCTACGATATCTTCCGTATCACGGATGCCTGCGGTATCCATCAGGTTAAGTGTGATGCCGTGAAGATTGATGCTCTGCTCCAGCACATCTCTTGTCGTTCCCGCAATGTCTGTCACGATCGCCTTTTCCGTTCCGCAGAGCTTGTTAAGCAGAGAAGACTTTCCGGCGTTTGGCTTTCCAAGGATTACCGTCTTGATGCCTTCCGTCATGATCCTTCCATCGTTTGCAGAGCGGATCAGCTTCTCGATCATCTCGATCCACGCTTCATTTTCCTTTTCAAGCTCCTGCGGATAACCGTCAAGGCTGATATGTTCCGGATCATCCAATGCCGACTCAATATATGCAATATGATAAATGATCTTTGCTCTCAGATCCTTTATTTTCTGACCGATGCTTCCGCGAAGCTGGCCGACGGAACTTTTCAGAGCGTATTCATTTTTTGCCTCAATGACATCCATCACCGCCTCCGCCTGCGACAGATCCATTCTTCCATTTAAAAAGGCACGTTTGGTAAATTCTCCCGGCTCTGCCGGAGCTGCACCATTTTTGATCACAGCTTCCAGCACTCGCTGTATCGCATACACACCGCCGTGGCAGTCGATTTCTACGGTATCTTCCGCCGTAAAACTCCTCGGTGCACGCATCAGAACTACAAGCACCTCATCCAGCACTTCGTCTCCGTCACAGATATAACCATAGTGAACCGTATGGGATTGCTGTTCTGATAATTTCTTTTTGCCTTTCGGACTTCTGTATACACGGTCCGCTATTTCAAATGCCTGATCTCCGCTGATTCGCACAATCCCGATTCCGGAACTGCTGACTGCTGTGGAGATCGCTGCAATCGTTTCACCTTTCATTGATTCCTCCTGATATTCAAAAAGTCTGATTTTCGGCAGCATATCTGCCGCACTGAAAATCAGACTCATATCACTTACAACTATTTTACTTTACTGTTTTTTTAATGTAACAACTACTTTACGATACGGCTCTTCGCCCTCGCTGTGTGTGGACACCAGCGGATCATTCTGAAGTGCAGAATGGATCACTCTTCTCTCGTATGGATTCATCGGCTCCAGAAATACCGGTTTCTTTGTTCTCTTTACTTTGAACGCAATATTCTTTGCCAGATTTTCCAGTGTCTCTTTTCTGCGTGCACGGTAGTTTTCGGTATCTACCTTCACACGTACATATCCCGCATTGCCTTTGTTGACAACGAGGCTTGTAAGATACTGGATAGAATCAAGAGTCTGTCCTCTCTTACCGATCAGAACACCCATATCTTTACCGGAAAGCTCGATGTTCAGATTGTCATCTTTATCAAATGATGTTTTGATGCAAACTTCTGAATCCATTGCTGCAAACATTTTCTCCAGAAATTCTTTTGCATCTTTCTCTGCTGCTTCTTTGTTGATCGGAAGCTTTTCTCTTGTAACTGCCGGTTTTGCCTGCGGTTCTTCTTTCTTTACTTCCACTTCTTTTTCAGCTTTTGACTGCGGCTGATTTTCCGGTTTTCTTTCCGGTTCCTTCTCAACCGGTTTTTCTTCCTTCTTTTCAACCGTTTTCTCAGGCTGTTTTTTTACCGGCTCTTTGGTAAATTTCTTTGCCGGTTTTTTCATAAAGCTTTTCTTTGCAGAAATGTCCTTCAAAGGATCTCTTACGGCTTCCTCAAAATCAAGAGAAATATCTTTTTTCTTTCTTGCCCTTATAATGGCCGGTTTTCTTCCGATTCCAAAAAGTCCGGAAGTTGCTTCCTGAATAACATCATATTCAATATTATCGCTGCTTGTTCCAAGCTGAATTGCTGCATTCATGATCGCTTCTTCTTTTGTCTTCGCAGAAACCTCGATATACTCTTCCATTTTAATACCTCCCATCCTTCTCCCCATATTACTTCTCTTTATTACCTTATTACTTTAATTCTTATTTTTCTTACCTTTTGGATTCTTTTCATCAAACTGCTGAACCATTCTCGCTTTTGCTGCAATACTTCCCGGTTTCGCATCTGCGTGTTTATAGTACTCCGTAGAATCCTGGATTTTTTTCTGACGTTCTGCCTGTTTCTTCTCATCCACTTTCTGTGCATCCTCAAGATCTTTGAAGTTTACTTTTGCATGCTCAGAAATTTTCTTTGGCGGAAGTCCCTGTTTCTTACGTTTGGCATTCATTTTCTCCACATTTTTGCGGATCAGTGCGTCCATATCCATCTTTTCCATATGTTTGTTGACAACAACCTGCTGGATACCTCTGAATACCGCACCTGCGATCCAGTAGATACCAAGACCGATCGGAAGTGACAGACAGAAGAATACAGATACCAGAGGCATCATATTGTTCATCATCTTCATGGAGCTTTCCATGGAACTGTCGTCTCCTGCCGGGCTTGCTGCTGCCTGCGGCATCAGTCTGGTGTTGAGCCACTGGCTTAAACCTGCCAGTACCGGGATTGCTAGTGCACATACAAATAAAATCCAGTTATGTGCCTTGAAATTTTCCACCATCGCTGTCATCGGTGAGTTGGAAATATTCAATCCCAGGAAATAGTTCATTTTATCAAGACTGCCTGTTGTCTGTGAGATCATACCTGACAGATCCGGAAACTTCTCTGCCATTGCAGTCCAGTCTGCCGGTTTGAACTTGTACAGTGCATCGATCGCACTGTTTGCTGTATAACCAAGTCTCTGGAAATTGACCTGGTTTCCTACTGTATCAGCTAAAAACTGCTGTGTACCCTGTGTCTTTAAAAGAACATTTACAAGAGGAGTAAATACATCTTTTACACTTGCAACGTAAGCCGGAATATTCCAGATTACACGATACAATGCAAACAGGATCAGCAGCTGAATCAGCATCGGAAGACATGTTCCCATCGGAGAAACACCGTATTTTGCATATACATTCTGTGTTTCTTCGTTCATCTTCATCATACTTACCTGGTCGTTTTTGCCGGCATACTTTTTCTGGATTGCCTTTATCTCAGGATTCATGATCGCAGACATCTTTGAAAACTTCTGCTGTTTGATCGTGAGTGGAGTGAGCAGGGCATAAATAACCAGTGTAAACAAAATAATACATACACCGATATTGGAAATCCCAAACACCCCGTCAGTGAAACTAAAAATCGCATTCATCAAAAGACCTAACAGTGTTGCCACCTGTCCAATGATGATGGTGTTGCTTTTTGTTAATAACATAACCTTCCTCCTGCATATTCACCTGACATTATACAGCAGTTCTTCATATTCAATTTTCTATTTTTAATTCTTCCTACCCGTTTACGGAACGGGATCATAACCACCCTTGGAAAAGGGATTGCATCGCAAAATCCTCCAGCATGCCAGAAGACTTCCTTTAACAGCCCCGTATTTTTGTATCGCCTCCAGGCCATACTGCGAGCAGGTCGGTGTATAGGGGCATCTCGTATGCTTTAATGGTGACAGAAATTTCTGATAAAACCGGATCATTGCGATTAAAATATTTTTCATGAATATCAACCTGCTATTTTATGCACTTTACCAAGATGTAATAATGCACTTTCTACTTCAAAATAATTCTTATCTTTTGCAACAGGTCTTGCAATTACTACAATATCATATCCTGAGTGAAATCTGGTTTCACTCAGGCGATAACTTTCTCTTATCAATCTGGCCAGTCTGTGTCTGACCACACTATTGCCCACCTTTTTACTGACCGAAATCCCAAGTCTGTTCCTCTCTGTCTGATTCGGATAGATATACATAATGAGATAACGGTTGGCGGCCGACTTTCCATACTTATATACCGTCTGGAAATCTCTGTTTTTTTTCAAAGACTCTGAAAATATCATACTGCTTCCTTTTTTCTGTCATCCTTTCAAAAGACGAACATAGAAGAAAAGGCCACACATCTGCGGCCTATGCTGATAATTTTTTTCTTCCTTTTAATCTTCTGGCAGCAAGTACTTTTCTTCCGCCTGCAGTGCTCATTCTTGCTCTGAATCCATGAACTTTAGCTCTGGATCTTTTCTTTGGCTGAAATGTCATTTTCATTATTACGGCACCTCCTTATCAAATATAAAATCTGTTTTATCTGTTTAGAAAACATCGTTTCAATTATATATGCAAAGCCCTATAAAGTCAAGTAATTCCGTGATTTTTTCAATTGAACCGAGCTTTGTGGCAGAACCGTTCCTGTCAGTCCCATAGACAAACAGATGCAAAGCGGACATCTGCATAGTTTACACTCAGTTATCCACATTTTGGGGATAACTTGGGGATAACTTTTTTATTTGATGTGAAAAACTTTTTTTCTTTTTCAAAAAAATGCCTTAAAATAAGGCTTTTCCCACTGTGGATGATGTTCCTTTAGTTATTCACACTGCCAATCCCCCCTCTTTCCTTCTTTCGACATTTTTCTGCATTTTTCGAAGTCTGTGATTCCCAAAATTCCTTTATTTTTCAACCTTTTTTTCATCTGATTCTTCTGTAACATACTTATGTAAACTTACTGGTTTACATAAAGTTATCCACATTTTGGGGATAACTTGGGGATAACTTCGTGTGTAACTTTTGCATATTTTCTACATTTTTCTCACAAACGCCCATTTTATCGCATTTTTGAGTGTGGATTATTGTCGAAAAGTTATGCACATTCAAAAATAAGCATTGATAATTTTCCTGTTTTAGTTTAATATTAAATAAGTAAAACTGGCCTTAAAAGGAGATCCTCATGAATATCATAGAAGAAAAGTGGGACAGTGTTGTGGATACCCTCAGTACAGAATTCGGATTTTCCCCAATTTCCATCAACACCTGGATCAAACCACTTCAAGTACAAAGATATGACAGTGACGAAGGCACTCTTTTTATTTATGTCCCGATTGATGAAATGGGTATTAACGAGGATTTCATTAATTCCTATATAAATAAGAAGTTTACAACTCCGCTCCGTTCTACGATTGCAGAGCTTACAGGACTGGACTGCACCAAGATCGTGTATACTGTAGAACAAAATGTTGTAAAAGAAGCGGATTCTTCTTCGAATACTGACAATTCTTTCAATAATATATTAGAAAAAGCAAATTTAAATCCGGAATATACCTTTGAAAACTTCGTTGTCGGAAGCAACAACAAATTTGCACACGCTGCATCTTTGGCAGTTGCCGAATCCCCGGGCGAAATCTACAATCCCCTCTTCCTCTACGGAGGTGTTGGACTGGGGAAAACCCATCTGATGCACTCGATCGCACACTTTATCCTGGAAAATAATCCACAGACCAGAGTACTTTATGTAACGAGTGAATCCTTTACGAACGAACTGATTGAAGCGATCCGAAACGGCAATAATACTGCTATGACAAAATTCCGTGAAAAGTACCGTAATATCGACGTTCTGCTGATCGACGATATCCAGTTTATCATCGGAAAAGAGTCCACACAGGAAGAGTTTTTCCACACGTTTAACGACCTGCATGGTGCGAAAAAACAGATCATCATTTCATCCGATAAACCGCCGAAAGAGATCGCAACGCTGGAAGGAAGGCTGAAATCCCGCTTTGAATGGGGCCTGATCGCAGATATTTCTTCCCCGGATTATGAGACAAGGATGGCAATCCTCCGCAAAAAAGAAGAACGTGATTCCAAAGAAAAAGGTTACCATCTGGATGATGAAGTCATTCAGTATATTGCTACCAATATCAAGTCCAATATCCGTGAACTCGAAGGTGCACTGAACCGGATCACTGCAATGAGCAGTCTTGAACACCGCGAAATTACAGTAGAACTGGCACAGGAAGCCTTAAAGGATATGATTTCACCGAACGCAAAACGAGAAATCACACCGGATCTGATCCTTCTGACCGTTGCAGAACACTTTCATATCAAAACAGATGATATAAAAGGTTCCAAACGAAGTGCTGATATCGTGATTCCAAGGCAGATTGCCATGTATCTGTGCCGTGAAATGACCAGCACACCGCTCAAAGCGATCGGAAAACTGATGGGAAACCGCGATCATACGACCGTACTTCATGGAGTTGAGAAAATTTCGAAAGAAATTGAGACTTCCGATGATCTGAAAAACACGATAGATATCATTAAAAAGAAACTGAATCCAAACTAGACGGCCGAAAAAGCATCGTCTTTTTATTTGTGCACAAAATAATGTGGATATGTGTTGGATACTGTGTGAATAACTTTAGCCAATTTCTGAGGATGTTAATAACCCACCGGTTTTCCTCAGAAATTTGTGGACTTTTCACCAGTTTATCCAACCTGTTTTTTCCCTTAAATTCAAGGATTTTGGGAGTTATTCACATATTCACATCCCCTACGGCGGCTACTGCGGATTTTCTCTTTAATTTATCTCATTTAACCCACAAAGGAGTTATCAACACAATGAAATTAGTATGCTCAAAAAGTAATCTTTTAAAAAGTGTGAATATTGTTCTGAAAGCAATCCCAGGAAAAACAACCATGCCTATCCTGGAATGTATTTTGATTGATGCATCCACAAACAATATTAAATTTACAGCCAACGATATGGAACTTGGAATTGAAACCATCGTTGACGGTACCATTCTGGAAAAAGGAATTGTTGCAATTGATGCAAAAATTTTCTCTGATATCATTCGTAAACTTCCTGATAATGATGTTACGATTGAAACAGACGGAAATCTGACGACTACCATCACCTGTGAGAAGGCAAAATTCAGCATCAGCGGTCAGTCCGGGGAAGAATTTTCCTATCTTCCTTATGTAGAAAGAGATAATCATATTGTTGTCTCTCAGTTTACATTAAAAGAGGTGATTCGTCAGACTATTTTCTCGATCGCAGCCAATGAAAACAATAAGATGATGACCGGCGAATTATTCGAAGTCAAAGGCGATATGCTGCGTGTAGTATCCCTAGATGGACACCGCATAAGTATACGGAAAATTGAATTAAAAGAGGAATATTCTGATATCAAAGTTGTCGTTCCTGGAAAGACACTTATCGAAATCAGTAAGATTTTATCAGGCGAAACCGAAGATGAAGTCAGTATTTTCTTTACAAAAAATCATATTGTCTTTGAATTTGATGATACCGTTGTTGTGTCACGTCTGATTGAGGGTGAATATTTCCGCATTGATCAGATGCTTTCCAGTGACTACGAAACCAAGATTCAGGTAAATAAAAAAGAGCTTCTGGACTGTATTGACCGTGCGACACTTCTGGTAAAAGAAAGTGATAAAAAACCGATCATTCTTTCAATCACAGATGATAATATTGAACTTAAGATTCAGTCTCAGATCGGTTCCATGGATGAAGAAATTGACATCAATAAAGAAGGCAAGGACATTATGATCGGATTTAATCCGCGATTTCTGATCGATGCTCTTCGTGTTATTGATGATGAAACGGTTGATATTTATCTGATGAACCCGAAAGCACCATGCTTTATCAGAGACGAACAGCAATCTTATATATATTTGATCTTGCCGGTTAATTTTATGGCATAAGGAGTGAAAGTTTATGGAAACAATTAAATTAAGAGATGAGTTTATCAAACTTGGTCAGGCATTGAAAGCAGCAGGTTTTGTAGAGTCCGGCGTGGACGCAAAATATGCCGTTCAGGATGGTCTTGTGAAGGTAAACGGCCAGACAGAAACACAGCGGGGCAAGAAACTGCATGCCGGCGATGTGGTAGAATATGATGGTCAGACTGTAAAAATTACAGATTGATGGAATGATAGTAAAATCTTTGAAGCTGAATCAGTTCCGCAATTATGAGTCGCTGCAGTTGTCTTTTGATAAGGGAACGAATCTTTTCTATGGGAACAATGCCCAAGGGAAGACCAATATTCTCGAAGCGGTATATCTATGCGGAACGACGAAATCCCATAAGGGAAGTAAAGACAGGGAAATGATCCGTTTTGGTGAGGAAGAAGCTCATATACGGATGGCGATCAGCAGAAGCCAGAGTGCTTATGAGATCGATATGCATCTGAAAAAGAACCGGCCGAAGGGCATTGCAGTCAACGGCGTGCCGATCCGAAAGGCGGCAGAGCTGCTTGGAATCGCAAACTTTGTTTTTTTCTCACCGGAGGATCTTGGTATCATTAAAAACGGACCGGCGGAGCGGCGGCGTTTTATTGATATGGAACTTTGTCAGCTGGATAAGCTTTACTTACACGAGCTTTCCAATTACAATAAAGTGATCATACAGAGAAATAAGCTGCTGAAAGAGTGTTCTTTTAACAGTCAGTATGAAGAAATGCTGGATATATGGGATATGCAGCTGGTAAAATATGGAAAAAAGCTGATCGAATCAAGGGAGCGGTTTGTCGAAGAGCTTGGCGTGATCGTAGCAGAGATACATAGAAATCTGACGGGCGGCAGAGAAGAGCTGATGGTCCGTTATGAGAAAAATGTTTCTGCGGACGAATTCGAAAGAAAACTTCAGACTTCCAGGAAACGGGATCTGAAGGTGAAAATGAGCATGACAGGTCCTCACAGGGACGATCTGCTTTTTGAAGTAAAGGGTGTAGATATCCGCAGATTTGGATCGCAGGGGCAGCAGAGAACGGCTGCACTTTCGCTGAAACTTGCGGAGATCGAACTGGTAAAAAGAGCGATCAAAGATACGCCGGTACTGCTTCTGGATGATGTACTTTCCGAACTGGACAGCAGCAGGCAGCAGTATTTATTAGACAGTATACATGATATACAGACGTTGATCACCTGTACGGGGATCGATGATTTTATAGAAAACAAGTTTCAGTTGAACAAAGTTTTTCATGTTGCAGACGGTGTTGTTTGCGAAGGATGAAAAGAAAAGACAGGAGGTTACTATGGGCACAGAGAGCAATGCAGAATACGGTGCAGATCAGATTCAGATATTGGAAGGTCTTGAGGCTGTACGAAAGAGACCGGGTATGTATATCGGCAGTACATCGTCCAGAGGTCTTCATCATCTGGTTTATGAGATTGTAGATAATGCAGTTGATGAAGCTCTTGCGGGGTATTGTGATACCATCCAGGTAACGATAAATAAAGATAATTCCGTAACAGTCATTGACAATGGACGAGGCATTCCGGTCGGAATCAACCACAAAGCAGGTATTCCGGCGGTAGAAGTCGTGTTTACGATCCTGCATGCTGGCGGAAAATTCGGCGGTGGCGGATACAAAGTTTCCGGTGGTCTGCATGGTGTAGGTGCGTCTGTTGTAAATGCACTTTCTACACATCTTGAAGTTACGATTTACCATGAAGGTAAAATTTATCGTCAGCGATATGAAAGAGGAAAAGTAGTATATAAATTAAAAGTGATCGGAGAATGTGATCCAAAGAAAACAGGTACAACGGTTACATTCCTGCCGGACAGCGAAATTTTTGAAGAAACAGTTTTTGATTTTAATGTGCTTAAACAGAGACTTCGTGAGATGGCATTTCTTACAAAAAATATCAAGATTGTTTTAAGAGATGACCGTCCGGAAGAACCAATCGAAAAGACCTTCCATTATGAGGGCGGTATCAAGGAGTTTGTGACTTACCTGAATAAAGGCAAGACACCGCTTTACCCGGATATTATTTACTGTGAAGGAATGAAGGATAATATTTATGTGGAAGTTGCCATGCAGCACAACGATGGATACACCGAAGGTTCCTACAGTTTTGTAAATAACATCACGACTCCGGAAGGCGGAACTCATCTGACTGGTTTTAAAAATGCACTGACAAAGACTTTTAATTCTTATGCGAGACTGAATAAACTGATCAAGGACACCGAGACACTTTCCGGTGATGATATCCGTGAAGGTCTTACCGTGATCGTAAGCATCAAGATTGAAGATCCGCAGTTTGAAGGTCAGACCAAGCAGAAACTGGGCAACAGTGAGGCACGAGGTGCTGTTGACAATATTGTTTCCGAGCAGCTGATGATCTATCTGGAACAGCATCCGCAGGTTGCAAAAATGATCCTTGAGAAATCTATCATGGCTCAGAGAGCGAGAGAGGCAGCCAGAAAAGCAAGAGATCTGACCAGAAGAAAATCTGCACTGGAAGGAATGTCTCTTCCTGGAAAACTGGCAGACTGTTCAGACAAAGATCCGAAAAACTGTGAAATCTATATTGTTGAGGGAGATTCTGCCGGTGGTTCTGCAAAGACAGCGAGAAGCCGTGCAACCCAGGCAATCCTGCCGCTTCGCGGAAAAATCCTGAATGTGGAGAAAGCAAGACTTGACCGTATTTATGCAAATGCGGAGATCAAGGCGATGATCACTGCGTTCGGAACCGGTATCCACGAAGATTTCGATATTTCAAAACTGCGTTATGACAAGATCATCATTATGACCGATGCCGATGTTGATGGTGCACATATCAGTACACTGCTTTTGACATTCCTGTACCGTTTCATGCCGAATCTAATCAAAGAAGGACATGTATATCTGGCACAGCCACCACTGTATAAACTGGAGAAAAACAAAAAAGTCTGGTATGCGTACAGCGATGAGCAGCTGGCAGCGATCCTGGAAGAAGTCGGACGAGACCAGAACAACAAGATCCAGCGTTACAAAGGTCTTGGAGAGATGGATGCAGAGCAGCTCTGGGAAACTACCATGGATCCGGAAAAACGAGTGCTCCGCCGTGTTGTTATGGATAACGAAAATTCTTCAGAGCTGGATGTTACCTTTACAACGCTGATGGGCGATCAGGTAGAACCAAGAAGAGAATTTATAGAAGAGAATGCTCAGTTTGTAAAAAATCTGGATATTTAGTGCTCGGAAGTAGGAGGAAAAACTGTTGGAAGACAATATTTTTGATAAGATACATGACGTGGATTTGAAAAAGACCATGGAAGAATCTTATATCGATTATGCAATGAGCGTTATTGCAGCACGTGCATTGCCGGATGTAAGAGACGGTCTGAAGCCGGTGCAGCGAAGAGTTTTGTATTCCATGATCGAACTGAATAACGGACCTGACAAGCCGCACCGTAAATGTGCACGTATTGTCGGTGATACCATGGGTAAATATCATCCACATGGAGACAGCTCCATCTACGGAGCACTGGTAAATATGGCTCAGGACTGGTCAACCAGATATCCGCTGGTAGACGGCCACGGAAACTTTGGTTCTGTCGATGGCGACGGAGCTGCTGCCATGCGATATACGGAGGCACGTCTGAGCAAAATTTCCATGAAAATGCTTGCAGATATCGATAAAAATACGGTAGATTTTTCACCGAACTTCGATGAAACGGAGAAAGAGCCAGATGTACTTCCGGCAAGATTTCCGAATCTTCTGGTAAATGGTACGACCGGTATCGCCGTAGGTATGGCAACGAACATTCCGCCGCATAATCTGCGTGAAGTTGTAAAAGCCGTTGTGAAGATCATCGACAACCGCATTGAAGAAGGCAGAGAGACGGAGATCGAAGAAATCCTGGATATCGTAAAAGGTCCGGATTTCCCGACCGGTGCAATGATCCTCGGAACAAGAGGAATCCAGGAAGCTTACCGCACAGGACGCGGCAAGATCCGTGTGCGTGCCGTAACAGAAATCGAATCCATGCCAAACGGCAAGAGCCGTATTCTGGTATCGGAGCTGCCGTACATGGTAAACAAGGCCAGACTGATCGAAAAAATGGCAGAACTGGTACGTGATAAAAAGATTGACGGAATCACAGCGATCACAGATGAATCAAGCCGTGAAGGTATGCGTATCAACATTGAGCTTCGAAGAGATGTCAACGCAAATGTCGTACTGAATCAGCTTTTCAAACATACACAGCTCCAGGATACCTTTGGTGTGATTATGCTCGCACTGGTAAACAAAGAGCCGAAAGTTCTGAATCTTCTGGAGATGCTCCAGCATTATCTGAGACATCAGGAAGATGTTGTTACAAGACGTACACAGTACGAACTCAACAAAGCAGAAGAACGTGCACATATCTTAAAAGGTCTGCTGATCGCACTGGATCATATTGATGAAGTCATCAGCATTATCCGTGCATCCAGAACAGCAGCACTTGCAAAAGAAGCATTGATGACACGTTTTGAACTTTCCGATGCACAGGCACAGGCGATCGTAGATATGCGTCTGCGTGCACTGACCGGTCTGGAAAGAGAGAAGATCGAAGCAGAGTATGAAGCTTTGATGGCAAAAATCAAGGAGTTGAGAGCCATTCTGGCAGACGAAAATCTTCTGCTTGGCGTGATCAAAACAGAAATCATGGAAATCGCAGATAAGTATGGTGATGAGAGAAGAACTTCCATTGGATTTGATATGTATGATATTTCTACAGAAGATCTGATCCCGCGTGAAAATGTTGTGATCGCCATGACAAAACTTGGTTATATTAAACGTATGAGTGTTGACAATTTCAAGGCTCAGAACCGCGGTGGCAAGGGCATCAAGGGTATGCAGACCATCGAAGATGACTACATCGAAGAACTGCTGATGATGAATACACATCACTATCTGATGTTCTTTACCAACACCGGAAAAGTATACCGCCTGAAAGGATATGAAATCCCGGAAGCCAGCCGTACGGCAAGAGGAACGGCGATCGTCAATCTGCTTCAGCTCGCACCGGAAGAAAAGATCACGGCGATGATCCCGGTCAAAGAGTACAAGCAGGGCAAATATCTGTTTATGGCAACCAGAAAGGGTATTGTGAAAAAGACACCGCTTCTGGATTATGCAAACGTAAGAAAGACAGGACTTGCAGCCATCAGCCTGCGTGAAGATGATGAACTGATCGAAGTCAAGCTGACCAACAACAAGAAAGATATTTTCCTGGTAACAAAATACGGTCAGTGTATTCGATTCTCGGAAACCGATGTCCGCAGCATGGGACGTACGGCGATGGGAGTCATCGGCATGCAGCTTAATGACGGCGACGAAGTCATTGGTATGCAGCTCAATACACAGGGAGATCACCTTCTGATCGTATCTGCAAACGGCATGGGAAAACTGACCTCGATCGATGAGTTCAAGAGCCAGAACCGCGGTGGTAAAGGTGTGAAATGTTATAAGATCATGGAGAAGACAGGAAATGTGATCGGTGTTAAGAACCTCCATATGGATGACGAGATCATGATGATCAATACCGAAGGCATTGTCATTCGTATGATGTGCAGCGATATTTCCGTTCTTGGACGTGTGACATCCGGTGTGAAACTTATGAATCTTTCGGAGAACGTATCTGTGGCAAGTATTGCGAAAGTCCGTGAAACTTCAGCAGACAGCGAAGATATCATCAAAAAAATCGAAGACGAAATGATCGAAGATGAGAAAAACGACGAAGAAATCAAAAACGAAGAGACAACACAGGAGTAATCAAACTGGAGGAAGACCATGATTTTGCGAAGAATGCTTGCAATCTGGATTTCAAAAGCAACATGTGTAGTATGTAAACTTGCCGGCAAACAGGGGGTAACCCTGGCCGGCAAAATTGCACTTAAAATAGATCCGAAAATCCTGATGGAACTTTCCGGGCAGGTGCGGAAAAAGATTTTTATCACCTGCGGAACAAACGGAAAGACGACAACCAATAATCTGCTCTGCTCGGCAATCGAGGCAGAAGGTGAGAAAGTGATCTGCAACCACACCGGTTCCAATATGCTCAACGGTGTCGTATCGGCATTCGTGCTGGCAGCGAAATGGAACGGAAAACTGGATGCGGATTATGCGTGTATTGAGATTGATGAGGCATCAACAGTAAGAGTTCTGCCGTATTTTAAACCGGACTATATGATTTTGACCAATCTTTTCCGTGATCAGCTCGACCGTTACGGGGAGATTGATATTACGATGGAACTGCTCAAAAAAGCCATGCATATGGCTCCTGATATGACACTTGTCGTAAATGGCGATGATGCACTTTCGGCATTTCTTGCAAAAGATTCCGGTAACAAATATGTTACATTTGGTATCGGAAAGCAGTGTCAGCAGGAAAAAGAAAATGCAAGAGAGATCCGGGAAGGTCAGTTCTGCAAATGCTGCGGAGAAAAGCTGAATTACCATTTTTACCATTACAGTCAGCTTGGGGATTATGAGTGTCCGAACTGCGGATTTAAAAGACCGAAGCTCGATTTTGATGCTGAAAACGTAAAAAGCGGTGGAAAACTTTCCTTCGATGTGGATAACAGAGAAATAAAAGCCAACTACCGTGGATTCTACAACGTTTATAATATTCTGGCAGCCTATGCAGCAGCTCGCACAGCCGGTCTGGAATTAAAGAATTACAACAAAGTGCTGGCAGACTACAATCCGCAGAACGGACGTATGGAGCATTTTCACATCAAAAATACCGATGTTCTGCTGAACCTTGCAAAGAATCCGGCTGGATTTAACCAGAATATTTCCGCAGTGCAGGAAGATGACAAACCGAAAGATATCATCGTGCTGATCAACGATAAAGATCAGGATGGCACGGATATTTCCTGGCTCTGGGATGTGGATTTTGATCGTTTTCAGGATATGAATGCAGCGTCGATCACGGTCAGCGGAATCCGATGCCAGGATATGCGTCTGCGTCTGAAATATGTTGATATTCCATCCAGGCTGGAACCGGATGTAGAAAAGGCGATCCGCAGCCGCATTGCAGACGGAACCGGAAATCTGTACGTGCTGGTAAATTATACGGCACTTTATGACACTCACAATATCCTGAAAAAATTAGAACAGGAAAAAGCGTAGGAGGCGGCAGAAACTATGAAAATTACAATCGGACACCTTTATCCGGATCTGTTGAACCTCTACGGAGACCGGGGAAATATCCAGTGCATGATGAAACGCTGCCAGTGGAGAGGCATTGAAGCAGAAACGCTGGAATTTAAACTGGAAGATGAAGTAGATTTTTCCAAACTGGATATTGTGCTGCTCGGAGGCGGTTCTGACCGTGAGCAGATGATCGTCTGCAAAAGACTGCAGCAGATCCAGAAAAACTTTAAAGATTATGTGGAAGACGGCGGTGTTGTGATCGCTGTCTGCGGTGGTTATCAGCTGCTTGGAGATTACTATCAGACGGACGAAGGCCGCATGGAAGGACTGCATCTGGTCAAACTCCACACGGAGCAGAAACCGGGAAGACTGATCAGCAATATCGTGCTGAAAAGTGATCTCTTTGATATGCCGGTCGTTGGATTTGAAAATCACGGCGGACGTACCGATATCGGTGATAACCAGCCGTTTGGCAAAGTCCTGTATGGTTCCGGAAACGACGGTGAATCTGGCTATGAAGGTATTGTATACAAGCATGTGATCGGCACCTATCTGCACGGACCACTGCTGCCGAAAAATCCACAGGTTTGTGACTGGCTGATAGAGAAAGCACTGGAGAGAAAATATGGAGAAGAAATCAAACTTCAGCCGCTGGATGATCAGGAAGAAAAAGAAGCAAACGCTTATATAGTAAACAGATTTGTAAAATAGAGGATTGGAACAGGATAGACAAAAGATGCTTATGCTCCACTTTTTTGCTCATAGCGGAGTGGGGCATGAAGCCATAAAACCATAAAACCACTCCTGTGTCATCCATAATTTTGGAAATTTGCCCTTGGCATCATATAAAATAGAAAATTACAGGGCAAATCGTATAAAAGAAAAAAGAAACAGGAAGCTGATTATTGGAAGGATAGATAAAAAATATTCCGGTAATCAGCTTTTTTTAGTAAATAGTAATTGAAAAAAAGCACATGAGATGTTAATATGAACTGGACATAATTAATTTTTTGTATAAGCAAATTAAGGAGGGCTTTTATGAAAAGATGGAAACAGTATTTGTCTGTTATGACAGCAGCTGCAGTGGTTATTTCCGGACCGGCAGTACCGATGAGTCAGGTATTTGCAGCAGATGCTCAGATGGTAACAGATGCAGATTTAAATGACACGACGGTGGCAGAGCCTGCAGCATGGGGAGCAACACCGAATGATGAACAGCTTTGGTACATGAAACAGGGGACAGCAGCATTCTGTCATTTCGGACCGAATACATTTAATAACGTTGAGTGGGGCGAAAAGTATGGAGAGACTGCTCCGGTAAATCTTTTTACTCTGACGAAAGATTTTGATGCAGAATCTCTTGTAAAAGCGGTAAAAGAAGCTGGATTCAGCCGTCTGATCCTCACAGCAAAACACCATGATGGATTTTGTCTGTGGTCAAGTGAGTATACGGATTATGATATAGCAAGTACAAACTATAAAAACGGCAAAGGAGATATTCTGGAAGAAATCTCAGATGCATGTACCAAGTATAATCTGGATATGGGCTGTTATCTTTCACCATGGGATATCTATGAAGATAAATATGGATGTTTCGGCGATAACAACAATAAGAAAAACAACCATAATAAAGGAAGTGAGAAAGGAACTTTCACGGATTACAATAAACTGTATGTAGCATGGATCAATGAAATCTGTCAGGCAAAAAAAGCAGATGGAAGCTATAAATATGGCAATAATAATCCAAAACGCCGTTCTGACCGTTTTGTAGAATGGTGGATGGATGGAGCACAGGGAAGTGCAAGTAATAGACAGACATACGACTGGAAAGCAATCCTGGGTGCTATCAGAGAGAATAATCCGCACTGTCAGGTATTTGGAACAGGTAAAGCGGTAAATGGTAAGAACGGTGCTGAAGATAAAGCACTGGCAGGAACGGGTGGTATCCACTGGATTGGAAACGAATCAGGCTGGGCATCTAATGAAACATGGGCAAAGATCAATATTGGTGAAGACTATGAGGAATTACCAAAATCCGATGGAGCTTATATTGGTGTGAGCGAAGGTGTACAGTGGTCTGTACCGGAAGTTGACACGAAAATGTTGGCAGGATGGTTCTGGAGAGATTCAGCAGGAGACAGTACGACAAAATCAGAAAAAGATCTTGCAGATATTTATTTCCGTACCGTGGGACGAGGTGCAACTTTACTTATGAATCTGTCTCCAAATAAAGAGGGTAAGGTAGGAGAAACACAGTTAAACCGTTTTAAAGAGTTTGGAAGCAACATTCAGGAAACCTTTGATGAGGACTTTACCAAAGAAGAAGGTGTAACAGCAAGTGCAACTTCTGTATGGGGAAATTCCAAAGAATTTTCGGCAAGTAAAGTAATTGATACGATTCCGGAAGGTCAGACATATGATGAAACATACTGGGCACCGGAAGATGGTAAGACAACAGGAAGTCTGGAGATTAATCTGAATGGTATTAAGAAATTCGATGTTGTTTCTATCGAGGAATATATCCAGAAAGGACAGACGATTTCTTCTTTCACAGTAGAATATAAAGACGTAACAGGAAGATGGCATGATTTCGGAAAAGGAGCTACGATTTCTGCAAAGCGTCTGTGCCGCAGTGAAGCAGTAGAAGGAACCGCAGTACGTATCAATATCACAGGGGCAAAAGCAACACCGAAGATCTGTAATGTAGGCGTATACAAAGCAGCAAAAGGATTCGAAGTAGAATCATCAGGAAGTACGGTACTTCCGACTAACCTGAAAAAGATAGGAATCAGTAAGGCAACAAGAGAAGGTAACTGGACATTCGAAGCAGATGAAGATGGTGCAGCACAGGGTTCTGCATGGGGAAATGCAGGTGTAACAGCCAGCTTTAAATTTACAGGAACAAAAGCATGGGTTATTGGAACAGCTGATCCAAATCATGGAAACATGGACGTTTACATTGATGGAACAAAAGTTGATACGGTAAGTACAAAACAGGCTTCAAGAAAAATGGGAGCCCTGCTGTATACGACGAAAGAACTTGCATATGGAGAGCATACCATCAAACTTGTGGGAACTTCACAGGCACTTGGTATCAGTAAGATCTGGTATGCAGATGGTTCCGGTATCTTCAGTATGAAACAAAAAGAATGTGATTTGCTGTATGGCGGAACATATGATGTTGAAATTACACGTACTGCAGGTTCACATGGAAAAGTTACTGTTGGATATTCAACACAGTCAGCAGGGGCAGAACAAGGAGTAAACTATATCAACCTGACAGGAACCGTAACGTTTGAAGATGGAGAAACATCAAAGACAATTACTCTGACAGGACTGGAGAATGACAGAAGTGCTGATGGAAAAGACTTTTATTTCACATTGATGCAGGCAGAAAATTCAGAAGCATCTTTCGATACAGACAGTTATACACATGTAACATTGTATCATCCAAATGTAGATAAAATAATGGAAAGAGCAGAAGAAATCAATCTTGCAGACTATGAAGCAACAAGTGCAAATGCATTCCAGAGTGCAGTTTCCACATTGAAGGATCTGTTATTCGATGAAAAGGCAACGGATGAACAGAAGAAAACGGCCCTGAATACACTTGTAAAAGCTAAGAATGAACTTGTTTCAACAGGCAGCACAGGAATGGTTCTTCCAACAGCAGGAGAAGAAACAGAAGTAGAGGCAGAGGACTTTACACTGAAGCCGTTAAATGGAGATTCTACCAACCATGTACATGTAGTGGAACGATCTGAAGCAAGTGGCGGAAAAGTGGTCGACTGGTTTATGAATGGAGATACTATTTCCATGAACTTCTATGCTCCGGCAGCAGGACAGTATAAAGTGAAGGCTACTTATCAGAGTGGACGTACAGAGGCAGGCGGAAATCCAAATGTATTTTCATGGAAGGGTACTAATGTAGAGAGTGGAAGTCTGGATGTATATGGAGAAGCCGGTGCAACACAGGTACATACTGCAGAATTTACCATTAATGTAACAAAAAAAGGTCATGGCACTTTAGTTTTTGAAGGAACAGAAAAAGAAGGACCAAGAATTGATAAATTCGTATTCTCAAAAGAAAGTAAAGAAGCAACAGGCATTCAGATCAATAAACAGAAAATGAGCCTGAGCAAAAAAGATCAGACAGAAAGAATCTACGTAAAAGTAAATCCGGAGGATAGTGCAAACCAGAATGTAACATTTACGACTTCGGATAGCAAAGTAGCTACAGTAGATGAAAAAGGAAATGTAAAGGCAGTTGCAAACGGAACCGCTGTGATTACAGTAACCACTAAAGATGGAAAGCACAGTGCTTCCTGTGAGGTTACGGTATTTATCGAACAGCAGGTTATTGATGAACTGATTACAAAAATCAATGATGAACTTACTGCTTTAAAAGACAAGAAGGAAAGTGATTATACACCAGAATCTTGGAAAGAGTATAAGAAAGCTCTGGAAGCAGCTACAAACGCAGCAAAAGATGAAAAGGCAACGAAAGCAGACTTAGAGAAGGTACTTGAAAATCTGCAGGCAGCAGCAGCTAAACTTCAGAAAAAAGCACCTGAGTCAGAAACACCGTCAACCGATAAACAGCCAGAGACACCGTCAACGGATAAAAAGCCGGAAACTCCTTCAACCGATTCTAAAAATCCAACTGTTGGAACAGAAGCGAAGGTAGGAAAAGGTATCTATCGCGTAACAAACGCAAAGAAAAAGACAGTAGTTCTGGTAAAACCGCGTAAAACCAACAATACAAGCTTTAACGTACCAAAGAGCGTAAAACTGGCAAACGGAAGATACAAAGTTGTTGGAATTGAAAAGAATGCATTTAAGAATAACAGAAAACTGAAGAAAGTTGTCATCGGAAGTCAGGTAACAAAGATCGGTGCAAATGCATTCAGCGGAGCTAAAAATCTGAAGACTATTACAATCAAATCCAAATCTCTGAAGAGCGTTGGAAAGAATGCATTCAAGGGAATCCATAAGAACTGCAAGATTAAAGTTCCGGCTAAGAAATTAAACAGCTACAAGAAACTTCTGAGTAAAAAAGGTCAGAAAAACAGCGTAAAGATTACAAAATAAACCAGAATCGAGAGTATCAATTCTGAAATAAAAGAGTAGTCTAAAAGAGTTGCCACAAAGGTGAAAAAACACCGGAGTGGCAGCTCTTTTAATATATGAGATAAAAATTATACATTCAGTGTTTCTGGAAGTTCGGCGATTTCACGTGCTTCTTTTTCTGAAAATCCCTTTTCGATAAGGCGTTTATATACGCGAACTTTTTCAGCGTGGATACCGGCAGTTTTACCGAGTTCAATTCCCTGCTCAATTCCCTGCTCAATTCCCTGCTTAATTCCTTCTCCAATACCTTGCTTCAAGCCTTTTTCAATGCCCATTTTTTCAAGTCTTTCTGCTACGTCACACATACTTCGAACCCCTTTCTTTTCCTGAAATATTGTCAGATAACGTTCATCACCGGTCATGACCTGAAGAAGTTTCAGTACTTCATCCACATGGCGAATTTCTGTCGGATCATCCGGGATATAGTTTTTATTTTTTCTTTTCTGAACAAAGAAATTTGCTACGATTTTAAAATCACTGTGGAAGCGGTCAATCTCTGCTTCTGTGAGCCATGCAATTTCAAATACTTTCATTTCATAATCATTGATATAATCGTTCAGTTCTTCTGGAATTTTCATCAATCCTTTGATATTCTTTTTGCCATACCAGTGACGGTTTGTACCAAAGTACAATACAATTGTCATAACTGGCAGGATTTCTTTACGTTCTTCTAATAACTGACTGCGATATGAAGCACCATCATAACCTATAATACGGAATGGCATATTTTTTTCTACAATGCTTTGATTTTCAATTCCACAGATTGCAAGCTCTACTTTTTTGTCTTTCCAGTATTTTGCAACATCCCTCTCCAGTTCATGAACTTTTCCATCCTCTGCTTTATATTGAGAATGAACCTGAGTATTTTCCAGAGATTCCGGTAAGATTCGCTGTTCTCCGTTGAAAATCAGTCCGTTTATAATATCTGCAAATACATCATTATAATCTTCCAGGATTTTTTCTGTAATATCCGTTTGTCCCATAGGCTGCTCCTTTTCTTTTGTTAAGTGATAAGTGAGTTCACCTGACACAGAACAACTTGAATATAAAAATTTTTCTTATGAGACAGATAAAAATACAGTTTCTTCAAGCCGCCTGTGCAGGTATTTGATTTTGTTGGATTTTCCTGCCGAACGGCAATGAAAGTCAGATTAAAAAATGAAATAAAAATTGTTTGTGCTTATTATAAATGAATAAGTGATGCTTGTCAATCTTTTTGAATACTTTTGGAAGAAAATTGGAAATATCAAAAAGAGCAGAAAAAACTTTTCAAAAATGAAAAGGATAATGGAGTAAAAATAATTTATAAACTGTGAGCTTTAAAAAGCAAAAAAAGTAAGGTATAATACAAAAGAAATATAATAAAATCGGAGGAGAAAAAGTGAAAAAGTTTACTTATCAGGCAACGCAAAAATTGTATGCACTTATAGTTGGAATAATATTTTTGTTGATATTATTTGGACAATGGTGCAGCTATAGAATGAAAAAGGGATTTTTGGTTCCCAATATTGTAATTTTAGTGGGATTCATTTTAGTTGGGTTGGTTATATATTGCTGGAGATATAAAGAAAATAGAAAGCAAAAAGAAGCCAGAACATGGAACTATGATTTAGTTGTAAAAATTTCTTTAATAGTATTGTTTGTTATTCAAATTTTTATTGCATATAATATAGTTTTTGAACCTGGATGGGATGCGGGAGCAATTTATAACAGTGCAAAAATATTTGTAAGCGGAAATAGGGCAGATGTTGTTAAAAGATATTCATTTTCTATGTACCCCAATAATTTACTGTTGTTGTTTATAGAGTCAGCTATTATTTCTTTCAGTAATTTATTTGCCAATGAGAATGAAATTGTACAGTTAATGGTTTTTGCTGTTCTTAATTCCATGATAAACGTTGCTGCGTGCTATTTGACATATAAAAGTGCAAATCTTATTTTTAAGAAAAAAATTGCATTTGCTGCCTTTATATTAGCTGTTTTGAATTTTGGACTATCTCCGTGGAATGTAATTTTTTATTCAGATTCATTAGGATTGATTTTTCCAGTACTGACCTTTTATTTGTTTATGAAACCAAATAAAACGGAAAAAATGGATTGGATTTCAAAGATTATTGCGGTGATTGTAGGCTGCATTGGATATAATATCAAGCCACAATGTTTTATTATGTTGATAGCATTGTTTATCATCCGGTTCTTCAGCTATTTAAAAGACAAGAAAAAACTTCTTCAGATTGTAATTTTGGCAGGATGTTTTATTCTTTCACTAATAACGATAAAAGCAAGTGTTAACATGATTTGTGAAAGAAGTAAAATTGTTCTGGATTCAAGCCAGACATTTGGAATGTCCCATTTTCTGATGATGGGAAATAATGAAGAAGGGGGAGGTGTTTATTCAGAGGATGATGTGACATATTCAAAATCTTTTGCAACACCACAGGAAAGAAAAAAAGCAAATATACAAAGAACTTTTGAAAGAATGAAAGATATGGGAATAGCAGGTTATCTTCGATTTTTAGCAAAAAAGATGCTTACTGTCTATAATGATGGTACTTATGCATGGGGCGGAGAAGGAAACTTTTTTATGGTTGTTTTTCCGCAGCCTGATAATCATATAGCTGTCTTTCTAAGAAATATATATTATGCAGATCACAAATATTATGATATCTATGTAACAGTAATGCAGAGTATCTGGGTTTTTGTGCTGGGTGCGGCTGCTGTTTCGGGATTGGGAAAAGAAAATCGGCAGGAGATTATAGTGCTGATGCTTTCCATTGCAGGACTGACCTTATTTGAAGTTCTTTTCGAAGCGAGAGCCAGATATCTGTATACATATGCTCCGGTATTTTGTATTTTAGCAGCAATTGGAATAGAAAAATTAAACAGTGAGATAAAGAAGAAAAGCAGATTGTAAAAGCATTTGAGGAGAAAAAATGAAACCAAGATTATATATGATAATACCTTGTTACAATGAAGAAAAAGTGCTTCCTATTACATCAGAAATGTTTCTGGAAGAGCTGAATTTATTGATCACAAAAGATAAAATAAGTGAAAACAGCAGAATTTTGTTTGTGAATGATGGAAGTAAAGATAAAACATGGGATTTGATTAAGGAACTTTCGGAGAAAGACGAACATTTCATCGGGATTTGTCAGAGCCGAAACAGAGGACATCAAAATGCTGTTCTGGCAGGAATGATGGAAGCAAAGGATGTTGCGGACATTACTATTTCAATTGATTGTGACGGACAAGATGATATAGCTGCTATGGAAGCGATGGTGGATCGTTATCATGAGGGCTGCGAAATTGTATATGGTGTAAGAAGCAATCGTGATACAGATACATTTTTTAAGAGATTTACGGCTCAGACTTTTTATAAGCTATTAAATAAACTTGGGGGAGAGATTGTGTACAATCATGCAGATTATCGACTGGTTTCAGCCAGAGTATTAAAGGAATTTGCAAATTTTAAAGAAGTCAATCTATTCTTGCGGGGTATGATTCCACTGGTAGGATTTAAAAGTACGAGCGTTTATTATGAAAGGCACGAAAGACTTGCCGGAGAATCTCATTATCCGATTTCAAAAATGCTTGCACTGGCGTTTGATGGAATTACAAGTTTGAGTGTAAAACCGATTCGCTTGATTGCAGGGTTTGGACTTGGAGTTTCTGCCTTAAGTTTTATAGGAATTATCTGGGCGGTTGTTGCAACAATTTTAGGAAGAACCGTAGCCGGATGGTCCAGTACGGTATGTATCGTATGCTTTATGGGAGGAATACAGCTGATTTGTCTTGGGGTATTAGGAGAATACATCGGAAAAATTTATATGGAGGTAAAAGCAAGACCTCGATACATTATCAGTGAACGCACATGGGAGACAAATGAAAAGGCGGAGGAAAAGAAATGTTCAAAATAGAAAGAAAAATTGTAGAATTTGTGGAACGAAATGTTAATATATTATTTATGCTGGCAATTACAGGTCTGGCAATTGTTGTACGTTATGCGGGAAGAGATTTTGTTTCCGGTGACATGACATGGTTTTTTCTGGGATGGTTTCAAAAAATAGCGGATAACGGAGGCATCCATAGTTTAAAAAATCAGGTTGGAGATTACAATATATTATATCAGACAATAGTAGCGTTATTTACATATATAGGAGACAAGAGCATTTATTACTATAAAATATTATCGATTTTCTTTGATTTTTGCATGGCAATATCAGCAGCTATATTTGCATGCGAATTGAGCAAAAAAGAAAAAAACGATAAAGTATTTTTTGTTACGTTTGCAGTAGTGATCATGTTGCCGACCGTTATTCTTAATTCTGCTTACTGGGGACAATGCGATTCTATTTATACGACGTTTATCATTCTTACATTACTGTATTTGTATAAGGGAAAATATCACAGTGCATTTGTTTTTTTAGGTATTGCATTTGCGTTTAAAATGCAGACAATATTTATTTTTCCATTTATTATATGTTTCTATATTTATAAAAAACAATTTAGCATATTTGAACTTCTTATTACCGTGTTCACCTTCTGGATATCTGGAATATGTGCTTTTGTCCAGGGACGGAGCTTACTTGATCCGTTTAGAATTTATGCGAATCAGACAGGTACATTCCAGTATATGCATGTGAATTTTCCGAGTTTTTGGATGTTTGTAGGAAATGATTATGAATGGCTGAAAACGGCAGCAATCGTTATGGCGGCAAGCATATGTGGCATGGGATTGTATATTATTATGAAAAGAAAGTTAGATTGTAGTCGTCCTGAAAATTTTGTATGTATTGCGAGCTGGTTTATCTGGACTTGTGTATTGTTTTTACCGGCAATGCATGAAAGATATGCATATCCGTTGGAAATACTTTTGGTTATACTTACTTGCATCAATAAAGACTATTTAAAATATTCTTCGGTGGCAATATTATTTAGTTTATTTACTTATGGAAATTATCTGTTTTCAAATGGGGGACTTGACAAGTATATAGTAATTATTTATGCAGGATGTTATTTACATTTTACATATACAATTCTAAAAAAGAACAGTAAGGCGGCTACAGTAACAGACAAGGAGATGCAAAATGAATAATAAAATTTTACAGGAAAGTGCAGACGATTCTATTTTACAGGAAGACCTGGATCGTATTTCAGAGAGTGATATTCCATTGGAAGAGCTGAAGGGCAAGACAGTTCTGGTAACAGGGGCGACCGGGCTGATTGGTTCTCTGCTGGTAAAAGCATTGCAGTGTTGTAATCGGAGAAAAGAGGCCGGCATCAAAATTCTGGCACTTGTGCGTAATCAGGAGAAGGCAGAAAAACTTTTCGGTGAGCTGTTAAAGAGAGAGGATTTAAAGTTGGTGATCGGAGATATTACGATGCCGGTTGAAGTGGATGATAAGATTGATCATATCATCCACTGTGCGAGTATTACAACTTCAAAGGTTATGATCAGCAGACCGGTGGATGTGATTCGAACATCCCTTAACGGAACGGAGAATCTTCTGGAACTTGCAAAGGAAAAACAGGTCAGAAGCATGGTTTATGTTTCTTCGATGGAGATGTATGGGGCATTAAATTTACAGAATGATCAGATGGTAACAGAGGAAATGACGGGCTATTTAAATCCGCTGGCATTACGCAGCAATTATCCGGAAAGCAAGCGTATGTGTGAGAACATGTGTGTTGCCTATGGAACGCAGTATGAAGTTCCGGTGAAGATCGCAAGGCTGGCACAGACGTTTGGTGCAGGAGTATTGCCGGGAGAAAACCGTGTTTTTGCACAGTTTGCAAGAAGTGCCATGAAGGGCAGTGATATTGTACTTCATACAGAAGGAAAATCCGAAGGAAATTATTGCTATACGGCGGATGCAGTACGGGCATTGCTGACCATTCTGGTTAAAGGCGAAAATATGCAGGCCTATAATGTGGTGAATGAGAAATCGCATATTACGATTGCAGATATGGCAAAATTTGTTGCAGAGAAGATTGCAGAAAAGCCGATAGAAGTTGTATTTGATATTCCAAAGGAAAATAAATTTGGATATGCCAGTGATACAAAAATGCATCTGGCTGCCACCAGATTGATGGCACTTGGATGGCAGCCGGAAACAGATCTGGAAGAATCCTATCGAAGACTGATTGCAAGCATGAAAAACAGAAATGTTTAAAAATATTTTTACAGATTTGGCAGTAAATGATTCGACTTGTCTGAAATGGTTACACAGCGGCCCATAATCGTTCAGACATCAAAATATCGGTCAAGCTTACTTAAGGATTTGCGTATGTGAAGTAACTGAAACAGTTTGCTTCGAACCGCATCTACACAGCAGCCAACAACAAAAATGGCAAGGATAATTCCGAAAAAGAATAAGAGCATTTTTGAAACAGAACCATTTGTGATAAAAGCAAAACGGTCTGTCATAACATAACTGCGGACAAGAGGATGATCATGCAACAGATAGACACCGAAAGAAAGAGGTGATATCAGCATGATCATTTTTTTGACGGACTCGGAAAAGTTCATGCTGCCGAAAATGAGGAGCAATGATATGGCCGCCAGTACAATAAAAGGTGATGTATAGTGAATCAAAAAAGAAGAATCCAGAGTAAATCCGCTGATCGAAAATTTTTCAACAAGAATTTTGCTGCTCCATGTAATTAAAATGCAGAAAAAATATAAGATAAAGTATTTTTTCTTTTTAGAGTGAGAGACCAGATTCAGTTTTTTGATGCACGCACCGAGAAGATACATCAGTGTGAGCCAGAAAACACTGTATCCGTCGCCCATATAAAAAACATCCTGCTGCGGTGTAAAAGTCTGTGAAATGGTCGGAACCACAGAAAATACGACAAGAGTAAAATAGAATAAAGTTTTTATCTGCTTTTCGGAGAGATTCCGAAACATCTGATTGATGAATGGGGAGAGAAAAAACACTCCTGCATAAGCAGTAAAATACCAGTATTCTTTTCGGGTGACCGGAAAGAGTGCTTGTATCCAGCCGGATGTATTTCTGCTTTCCGGAAGCAGAAAAAAGAAAACGGTGTTGATCAGGATTCCATAAAATAAGACCTGAAGCCAAAGAATCAGAATGTTTGAAATCTTAAAATGAGAATCAACACTGACAAATCCGGATATCATAGCGTAAGTATTTACAGCACCGAAGGCAATCACTTCCAGCAGCCACGCAATCTGATAATGTACCGATAAAAAAGAAACAGAACGTAAAATACCGCCATGCCCCAGAGTGTGGAGCATGACGATCATAATCATAGAAATCATTCGAAGAAAATCAATACCATAATTTCGTGTTTTCATAAGTCTTTTCCTTTTAAAGAAATCAATCCTGAATCTTGTCAACAGTAATATTTGGAAAAAGTGCATACCCGACAGAGAGACTGTTCGGATTGCAGTAAGGAATCTTGTTATTTCCATTGAAGGTTCCTGAGCAGGTGATCTTCTTATCCAGATAGGAAACATAGTCTTTCATTTTCATGGATAATGAATAGATATGTCCTGTGCCCTCTTCAGATAACAGCATAACCAGATTGTTTGACTCGGCATCAGCATTTTCATATACAACTTTGCCGGTTACGGAAACTTTTGAGTCAGCATAATAAAGAGGATATTTGCAGATTTCTCTGTAATCTTTCGTCAGGTGCATCGGATCAGCGGTGGTGTCATCGTCTTCAATCTCCCCACAGATCGTGGTAAATTCCGGAAGAGAATCAAGAGCTTCGACATCTGTAACGGATACCAGATCGCTGTATTGTTTCATGGTATCTTCTGAAATAATCCAGTCCTTAAAGGAATCAAATGACTTTTTGTAACCGAGCAGGCGGTGATATAAAATGGTAGAGCTGTCCGAAATCTCGGACAAACCATTATAAACGCCGTAAATTTTTATCCTGTCACCTACGGAAAGATTTGGAATACATGGAGTAGCAAATTTATCTGTTTTTAATGTTACTGCACGAAACAGATAAGGATTGCCGGCATCATCTTTGATCTTGAAATAGGCATATTTTGTGCTTTCGTAGATTTCCTGAACTTCACCTTCAACCTCAATTGGATGATCAACGTGATCGTAAGGATTTTCTGTTAATTCTGTATAAGGTATAGACCGGGCATTTGCTTTCCATTCTGAGATTGGAGTACAAAGATAAAACCAGTCTACAGATGCTGCTTTGGAATCGGCAGAATAGGATTTAATTTTTTTGTATGGTTTTCCGGCAATGGCAGAATATTTCAAAAAAATGCCGTCAGGGTCTGTTTCTTTTATTTTTCCTGAAATCAGACCGTCTTTGTACTGAACTTCTGCTGATTCTCCATCTTTGTAAGAAATGACACAGTCACCGGAAAAAGCATCGTCATCCCATCTTCCTTCTATCTGAAGAAAATCAGCGGATTTACCGGCAGGAGTGAAAATAGCTTCTCCGGCATCAGCATTCTTCGTAACGGTTCCATAATATACTTTATTAAAAACATTTACATTTACGAACTGCTCGTTTTTACTGTCTGCTGCACTGGTGTGAAACGAACATACACCGGCTAAAACCAGCAGGCAGGCAATCGCTTTTTTTAACATTATAGATCGCTCCTCTCTTCTGAGTATTTTACTAATAAAAAGGAAATCAGTCAAATATTACTTCTGTTTTTGAAGGAATCATAATTCACTCACATTTATATTATTAAATCAATTATGGGAGAGTACATATTACTGCTGCGTAGTTTTTCGGGTCTTGTTTTTAACAGTATTGTTTGTTATAATCAATAACCAGAGATTAAAGGAGAAAGAGGATGTTTATGGGCAAAAAGCGAAAAGCTGTCATGCTTGGAGTAAATGTATTTCTTGTACTGGCACTTTTATGGTCTGTAGTTTTTACCGTTGACCGAAAGAATGCGGCCTACACCAATACGGACATAGAACGATACAAGAGTTTAAATACCATACCAAAGCTTGGAGCTGTCACGAACAGCAGAACAGCTGAGATCCAATTTTCATTGTACGATGAAAAATTATATGGCATAGCTCTCTTTTTTTATGTATCGGGAGAAAATACCGATGGAGAGCTTGTATGTTCATTGAAGCACGATGGAGAGACTATTTCAGAACAGACGGTTGCAGTGAAGGAGCTGTTTGCTCTTGTCAATAAGAATGAAATTAAACCAAAAGAACTGATTCTTGGAAACGGTGAAGTATGCAATGGCGATTATACGCTGGAAATAAAGGGAAGTGGAATTTCATCGCAGACAAGGATTTCTTTATATGGTAATAAGGCAGATGAATATTTTCTGGATTATACCAATGCAAATTATCAGAACTATAATGGAATTCTTTATATTGTGGAAACTTTAGACCCAGAACGACCATATGTATGGGCCTGTGCATTTTTACTGGCTATGAGTTTTGTCTTTAGCCTGATCATATGTATGAATGAGAGGGAGAAAGAACATGAATAATATTAAGAAACATAAGAGACTGATAGCTGCGATTGTTGTGATTCTGCTGGCAGTGCTGGTAGAGATTTTTGCAAACCGGTCTGCATGGGGACATGCATATGATCTGGATATTACCGATCATATGTACATCAGCGAGAGTGCAGGTCAGGAAGAATATCAGGTTATATTTTCTGCTCCAAAAGGACTTTATATTCAGATGCTCCATGTGCAGGGGCATTTTAAAGATGAAGAGTTCTATGATATAGAAACAAAAGAAATCAATGATTTTGGCAAAGAAACAGAGCAAAAATATCATGACTGTGTAAATAAACTTCTGCCGGAATATTCAACCAGCATCAACAAAAAAGTCACCTATCTGAAGATGACCATGAAGAAGAATAAGGATGCAGAACTGACAAAAGTATCTCTGTCCAATAAAGCAGACATTAATCTGTATCGTTATTTCTTTATACTGTTGATCGGAGCGATGATTTACTGTACTTTCTTTGAAAAAGAATTTATCAAGAAGACAGAATGGTATTTCGCAGTATTTGCACTGAGTTTTGGCATGTTGATCATTGCAGCGGCCCAGCCAACCTGCAATTCCTGGGACGAGCAGATTCATTTCCGGGATTCTTATCGAATTGCCAGCGGGCATAATGTAGAATGGACAGAAGCCGGACTTAACATTATGAACCGCATTAATCCAAAATGTAATACAAAGGAAGAATATAAACTTCTGAAAGCATATATGGATGAACATGGCACGGAAGTTGTTATGAAAGAGACACAGGAAACGTCAGGAATTTCTTATGATAAAATTGCATATATCCCGATGGCAGTTTTTCTGTTTATCGGAAAGAATTTGAAACTTCCATTTTCGGCAGTGTTTGCACTTGGAAAATTCGGCAATCTTCTGATGTATGTGATTGTGATGTTTTGGGCGATTCGCCTTGCAAAGAGCAGAAAATTACTGCTGGCGTTTGTAGCGATGCTTCCGACGCCGCTGTTTCTGGCATCGTCTTATACGTATGACAGCGTTGTGTTCTCGTTCATTACACTGGGATGTGTCCTGTGGTCAAGAGAAGCATTTTTCCAGTCAACGAAGTATTATCATACAGCTTCTGTGATCGGAGCAATATTTATGATGTCCGTCGGATGCCTCTCAAAAGCAGTTTATATTCCACTGGTATTGCTGATGCTTCTGCTGCCGCAGTTTTATAAAAAGAATAAAAAAGAAAAAATCTTATTCCTGATCGGAATCGGAGTATTATTCCTGGTAGTTATGGCAACGTTTGTATTACCGGTTATTTCCAATACAGTGTCAGGGAATATTGCTTATGGCGGCGATTCACGAGGCGGAGATACCAGCGTTGTAAGACAGCTGGTATCTATGGTAAAACATCCGCTGGCAAGTATCCGGCTTATGTTCGGAAGTATTTTCCAGCTGGACAATTTCCGAAATCTGGGTAATATAGATTCCGATAATTATTTCTTCGGAAATCTGATGTTTTTAAATTATGCATCAAGGGGAACACTTGCAGATAAATGGAGTATCCTGTTGCTTCCGATGCTGACCCTGCTGGTTTTTCAGAAAGAAAAGGGCAGCAGCAGACTGGCAAATTGTGAAATATGGAAACGAATCCTGATGTGGGGCATTTTTCTGATCACGGTAATGCTGATCTGGAGTGCAATGTATTTAAGTTTTACGCCGGTAGGAGAGGCAAGTATCGCCGGTGTGCAGGCAAGATATTATCTGCCGCTTATTTATCTTGGAGCATTATTGCTTTCAAATTCAAAAATAAAAGTAGAAATCAGTAAATACGGACTGGCAAAACTATCATTTATTGTTGCAAATATACTGCAAATTGCAGCGGTATGGGAATTATTGCTGCAGGGAAGATTGATATAGGGGAATAGAATGACAAAAAGAAATGATCATACGTTTGCAATTTGTGCATACAAAGAAAGTCCATATTTAGAGGAATGCATACTTTCTCTAAAAAATCAGACGGTCAAAAGCAATATCATAATGGCTACTTCAACGCCGAATGAATGGATACAGGGATTGGCAGAGAAATATGAGATTCCGCTGTACATCAATACAGGTGAAGGTGGGATTGCCCAAGACTGGAATTTTGCATACAGACAGGCAAAAACAGACTATGTCACGATCGCCCATCAGGATGATATCTATGAACCGAATTATTTGAAAATGATTTTCGGAGAACTGAAAAAAGGTAAAGATCCGATTGTTGTGTTTACCGATTATGGTGAACTCAGAGATGGAGAAAAAGTTCAGAAATCAACGCTGCTCACGATCAAACGTATTCTGCTGCTGCCGATGCGAGTTCAGGGATTCCAGAATGTGCGATTTTTTAAACGCCTTTTTCTGAGGTTCGGCAATCCGGTCTGCTGTCCGGCGACAACTTACATCAGGAAAAAATTTAAGGGGGATCCGTTTGAAGTAAGATTCTCAAGCAACGTAGACTGGATGATGCTGGAGAAGCAGTCCAGAGAAGAGGGATCTTTCTGTTATATATCAGACATAGGTATGTATCATCGTATTCATGAAAAATCAACAACGACAGAAATCATTCATGGAGATATCCGCTGGAGAGAAGACTACGAAATGTTTCGAAAATTCTGGCCGGCATGGGTTGCAAAACCGCTTGTCAGGGTTTATCGTTTAAGTGAGAAATCAAATAACATACAACAGAGGGAAGAGAAATGAAGGTATTAGTGATTATTCCGGCATATAATGAAGAATTAAATATCAAAAAAGTAGTGTCTAATTTGATCGATCATTATCCACAGTATAACTATGTAGTTGTAAACGATGGTTCCGCAGACAGCACATCGCAGATCTGTCACCAGGAAGGCTACAATATCATAGACCTGCCGGTCAATCTTGGACTTGCAGGAGCTTTCCAGACAGGACTGAAATATGCAGATCAGGAAGGTTATGACTGTGCGATCCAGTTTGATGCGGACGGGCAGCACAGACCGGAATATATCGAAGATCTTTTAAAAGAAATTGAAAACGGATATGATATTGTGATCGGTTCCCGTTTTGTGACGGAGAAAAAACCATTCTCGATGCGAATGTTAGGAAATCGTATGATCGAAAGAGCAATCAAATTTTCAACCGGGAAGGTACTGACCGATCCTACTTCCGGAATGCGTATGTACAGTAAGAAGATCATTCACGAATTTGCATCCAATATCAACTACGGACCAGAGCCGGATACCATTTCATTCATGATCAAACAGGGAGCTTCCGTTAAGGATGTGCAGGTGAAAATGGATGAAAGAACTGCAGGAGAAAGTTATCTGAATCTGACAAGATCGATCGCCTATATGCTCAGAATGATGCTTTCGATTCTGTTTATCCAGAATTTCAGAAAACGCAGAAAAGCAGACTAAGAAGGGAGTCAATATGTCGATCTATTTAAGAATTATTCTGGTTGTCATATCCATGCTCAGTATGATGAACGTTATGAAGAGAGTGAGAAGATTCAAACTGCAGATAGAAAACTCTATTTTTTGGATCATTTTTTCACTGCTGCTGATACTGGTGGCAGTCTTCCCGGATCCGATGTTCTGGCTTGCAGACCTTTTGGGCATCCAGTCTCCAGCAAATATGGTATTTCTCTTTGTTATCTTTATCCTTTTAATTAAGACATTTAATCTGACACTTGAAATTTCACAGCTTCAGTACAAAATACAGAAGCTGGTACAGAAAATAGCATTAGATGAAAATAAAAAGAACAAAGAAGCGGACAAGGAGGAAAAATGAGCAAAGTATCTGTGATTGTTCCGGTTTATAATGTAGAGCAATATATAAAACGATGCCTGAAAAGTATTCTGGATCAGAGCTGGCAGGATTTTGAGATTTTATGTGTGGATGACTGTGGTCAGGATCAGAGCATTTCTATTATAGAGCAGATGCAGAAAGAATATCCGCAGAAAATAAAAATATTATACGGGGAACAAAACATGGGCCTGGGTGCTGCAAGAGATCGAGGAATGAAGGCGGCATCCGGGGAATACATTGCCTTTATTGATAGTGATGATTATCTGAAACGAAATTTTCTGGAAACTTATATGCATGCAGCACAGAAAAAAGATGCAGATATCATTGTTGGCGGTTATATCCGTGATGTAAACGGAAAGTTATCGGAAACACCGATCGATGTCAACGATGATACATTTGTATGGATGAATGTCAGTGCCTGCACAAAAGTATATAAGAGAAAATTTCTGGAAGATAATCATCTGTCTTTTTATGGAGTAAGACGCTACGAAGATGAAGGATTTATGTATCGATGTCTGGCATGTCATCCGGTTGTTGAACTTATGGCATATTCCGGTTACTATTACTATATGAATAGCGAGTCTATTACCAGGAGCAGCAAGAGCGACCGAACCGGTATTGTAAAAGAATATTTTCAGACAGTGAACAAACTGGCTGATACCGTAAAGTGTGACAGAGAGACTCAGCCATTGTTAAATTATTGCCTGGTATCCGGACTGACGGCAAATATGCTTTATAATGGTCAGGGATGCGGCGGAAAAAAAATGAAAGAATTATATATTCAGTATAATAAACTGCTCAATAAAATAGACAGAGATATCTGCAAAAACAAATACATTGCATTGAAGTATTTAAAATCAGAACCGGCAAAAAAGAGATATACAACATGGCTGATCTTAAGACTGAGAAAAATCGGACTGGACAGGCTGCTGTTTTTTCTGGTAAGCAGGATCTGATAAAAGTAAAGCTGAAACAATGAGAGGAATTATCAGATGAAAAATAAAAAATTAAGCTCTGAAGAAATCAAACAAATAGAACTGAACCTGTTATTAAAACTGGATGAGATATGTAAAAAATACAAGCTCAGATACTACCTGTGCGGAGGAACACTTCTTGGTGCAGTCCGTCATAAAGGTTTCATTCCGTGGGATGATGATATCGATGTTCTGATGCCGCGTGAAGATTTTGAGAAGCTTTTGAGACTGGAAAAAAAGCAGAAACAAGATGCGGTGGAAAAGATTGTTTCCTGGAAATCTGGTAATTCTATCTATCCGTTTATCAAACTGATCAATACGAATACGGTACTGAAAGAAAAGTATCTTTCTGAAGAATTTACAACGGGTATCTGGATCGATATTTTTCCACTGGATGGTATGCCGGATGACGAAAAAATTATCGCAAAGAAATTTAAGAAAATTAAATTTTATAAGACTATACTACTGACGGCTTACAGCGAAATGGGAAAAGGAGCTACCTGGTATGCGGCACTTGCAAAGCGAGTCCTGATCCCGATCTGCAAACATCTCAACACGGAAAAACTCTGCAATAAATTAAATGCGATATCAAAAGAGTATCCGATCGACAAGTCGCCGTATGTGGGCGGTTTTTTGTGGGGGTATGGACCGCAGGAGAAAATGCCGAAAGAATTTTTAGAGCCGGTGGAAGTAGAATTTGAAGGACATATGTTTCCGGCACCAAAATGCTGGGATTTCTATCTGACACAACTGTACGGAGATTATATGCAGCTTCCTCCGGAAAATAAGAGGATCTCGCATGATTTCAATGTTTATATGAAGGAGAATAAAGAATAATGAATATCGGACTGATCTTTGCCGGAGGTTCCGGAGTGAGGATGAATACAAAAGGTCTGCCAAAGCAGTTCCTTGAGATGAACGGAAAAGCAATCATCATTCATACGATCGAGCATTTTGAAAAATGTAAAGCGATTGATGCAATCGTGATTGTATGTCTGAAAGACTATATTGAATATCTGGAAGATCTTCTGGACCGGGATCGTATCACAAAGGTAAAGAAAATTGTGCCGGGCGGTTCCTGCGGTCAAGAATCCATCTATCATGGACTTTGTGCAGCAGAAGAAATTTCAGAGAATGAAGATGACATCATTCTGATCCATGATGGAGTACGTCCCCTGATATCCGGAAAATTAATCCATGACAATATCAATATGGTAAAAGAAAAGGGAAATGCGATCACGGTAACACCGGCAACAGAGACGATCATTCAGGTTGGCGGTGAACAGGAGATTACGAATATCATCGACCGCAAAAGCTGTTATACAGCAAAAGCACCGCAGAGTTTTTACCTGAAAGATATTCTTGATGTGCATCGTCAGGCGATAAAAGAAAATAAAACTGACAGGATTGATTCTGCAAGTCTGATGAAAGAATTTGGACATACTCTTCACACACTTGAAGGCCCGACTGAAAATATCAAGATTACAAATCCATCTGATTTTTATATTTTCCGTGCCATTTTGGAAGCAAAGGAAAACTCACAGATCTTTGGATTATAGACTATGGGAGACAGAAATATGCCAGATATTAAAATCAGTATAATTGTTCCGGTATATAATTCGGAGAAATATTTGCCGGAAACGGCACAGAGCATTTTAAAACAGTCTTTTTCGGATTTTGAATTAATCCTTGTGGATGACGGATCAAAAGATGGAAGCGGAAAAATATGCGATCAGCTTGCAGCGAAAGATACCAGAATAAAAGTTATCCATAAGACAAACGGCGGGATCTGTTCTGCACGAAATGCAGGATTAAAAGAAGCGGCCGGAGAATACATTGCATTTTGTGATAATGATGACATCTATCTGCCGGGACTTTTAGAAGATAATTATGCACTTGCAAAAAAATATGATGCAGATGTGGTGCGTTATTCCAGAAGTTATCGCACGGTCAAAGACGGCAAAGTGATCGCAGAAGAAAAGACTTCTTTTAAAGCAGGTGTATACAGCAGTTCACAGTTTGCTGCAAATTTTGATCAGATCAACAAAGCCGGAGAAGGAATCTGGGCCGGTATTTACCGGAGAGCTTTTTTACAGAAAAATCAGATTGATTTTGATGAAACCATGAAGTTTGGATATGAAGATCTGGATTTTATAACAAAAATATATCTGTGCAGCCCAAGTGTTGTACTGAATCCGAAGACTTACTATGTGTGGATCATGCGATATGCACACAGTACAAGCGGAAAGACAGACATTAACAATATCACTTCGCTGATGAAGTGTCTGGAAAATAAAAGCAGACTGGTAACACAGACCGGTATTGAAACACAGATTCCGGCATTTTGGGTGGAAGAGCTTTCCAGAAGAATTTATACGATCGTGCGTTATGTAAGCCCGAAAAAAGTAAAAATGCCGTTTGGAAAAAGAATCGAGCTTTTAAAATATTTCCGCACAGCAGCAGTATTTCAGCAACCGACAGATAAAAAGAAAACGAAAGCATTTAAGAAGCAGTCGAAGCCAGGCTGGCTGATCTGGTACTTATTTGATAAGAAGCATTACTGGCTGTTATACTTTCTGGTAACAGGCAAACAAAGGCTGTCAGAGAAATAAGGAGCAGGGAACATGAAAGAAAAGTCAATCAAATTAAACGCAGTGCTCAATGTTATGAAAACGGTATTGTCTCTGGTATTTCCACTGATCACATTTCCGTATATCACACGAGTACTTCAGGTAAATGCGATTGGAAAATACGATTTTTCCGTATCGGTTATCAGCTACTTTTCTCTGATCGCAGCTCTTGGCATCACAACTTATGCAGTAAGAGAAGGAACAAAATACCGGGGCGATCAGGAAAAAATGAATCAGTTCGCAAGCGAGATTTTTTCTATCAATCTTTATGCAACGATCGTATCGTATATCCTGTTGTTTTTGGCACTTATGTTTGTAGACAAGCTGAAGAGCTATAATATCGTGATCGGGATCCTCAGCCTGGAAATTCTGCTGGCAACGCTGAGCGTTGTCTGGATTTATAATATATATGAGGATTTTGGTTATATTACGTTTGTTACGTTTATTCTTCAGTTCGTATCTATCATCCTGATGCTGCTGTTTGTACACAGTGCAGATGACCTTTACAAGTATGTTATTATTTCCGTTATTTCAAGCAGCGGTTCCGGATTATTTATGTTTTTCCACGCAAGGAAATATGTGCAGCTGCATCTGGTAAAAAAGCCGCCGCTGAAACATTTAAAACCGATTATGATCGTGTTTTCGACAACGATTGCAGCTACCATTTATATCAGCTCAGACACAACAATCCTTGGATGGCTGACAGATGATTACCACGTTGGAATTTACGGAACAGCGGCCAAAATATATAAGATTGTAAAACAGGTTCTTAATGCAGTCGTGGCAGTTGTTATTCCAAGATTCGCATTTTATATTGGAACACAGGAAAAAGATAAGATATTACAGCTGGGAAGAAAACTGATCGATTATATGGTAGCAATCTGCTGTCCGGCGATGGTGGGACTGTTTTGTCTGAGTAAGCCAATCGTAGAAGAGTTTGCCGGAGCATCTTTCAGCGAAGCCTATATTCCGCTGCAGCTGCTCAGTATTGCCCTTGTCTTTGCTGTCTTTGCAAACTTTTTTTCCAACTGTGTGTTGATTTCTTACAAAAAAGAAAAAATTGTTATGTTTGCGACAATCCTCAGTGCAGTGATAAATATTGTACTGAATTTTATCCTGATTCCAAGATATCAGGAAAGTGCAGCGGCTTTTACGACGATTATCGCAGAAGTATGTGTATGTGTAATATCCGCATACGAGTCAAGAAAAATCATAAAGATCAATTGCACAGCAAGAAATCTGATCTCAACGATCATTGGCTGTGTGGGGATTGTGATCTGCTGTATGCTGGCTGCAAAAGTTATTGAAAATCAGATTTATCTGATTCTTGTATCGGTGATCGTATCGGGACTGGTTTATGCAGTTGTTTTGATTCTGATGAAGAATACAGTTATCACAGATGTTTTGGAGCGTTTTGTCAGAGGAGCAAGAGGCTAAGGGAGAGGAAAAATGCAGGGAAAAAGAAATTCAACAATGGACATTGTAAAGGCGATAGGTATCATTTCTATTGTGATGGGACATTGCTGCTATTCAATCATGATACCAGCCTTGAACGTCAGTGTGGGAGAATTTGTATACAGTTATCATTTAATGGTGTTCTTTTTTGTGGCGGGATTTTTTTACAAAAGAGAATACCATGAGCACCCGGAACAGTATATCGGCAAGCGGCTTTTGAAGCTTGGCGGTATGCTGTTTCTTTATAATACCGTGTTTACGCTGTTACATAACACACTGGTGTCGGTCAAAATGATCAGCAGCACCGAACATTACAGCATCAGCAAAATGGTATCCTGCATCGTACAGAGTCTGCTGATGAAATACACTGAAGAATTGCTGGGAGCCTGCTGGTTCCTGCCAATGTTTTTTATCGGAACAGCATTGTTTGCGATTGCATTCAGCAAAGCAGAAAAAAGTAAAAAACCGGAATATTGGCATAAGATCATCTGTATTCTGTTTGCTGCTGTTGCATTATATGCAAACAGTCGGGAGCTGACCTGGGAATACTGGATACAGACTTCAATTCTGGCGGTTCCGATTATGTACATTGGTTACTTTGCAAAACAGAAATGGGACAAACTCGACAAAGGGATTACCTGGTATGGAACTATTTTAAGTGCTGCCGTGATTCTTGGAATCTTAAATCGTATGCCGGGAAGTATTGAACTTTCGGTCAATCAGATCTTACATCCGGTACTTTTTTATCCGGTGACCTTGCTTGGTATTTATTTTTGTATTGGGCTTGCAAAAATACTTGGCAAAAATCCATATACAGAAAAATTTTTCTCACTGGTCGGAAAAGAAAGCTTTCACATTATGGCACTGCATTTTCTTGGATTTAAGATCGTGGATCGTATTTATTCGTCAGTGTATGGCATTACAGATGCTGAAAAAATTGGAAAATTTCCACATTCAGATTACGGTCTGCACATCAGTTATGTGATTGCCGGAGTGCTCATTCCATTATGTATGATTACATTACTGCGTAAAGTTCAAAAATATGGTCATTTTGTGAAAGAAATGTAAAACATGCTTTTCAAACAAAACAGAGGAGATTTTTACATTGACTTTTACATTTAGATAAATATACTATAAATTAGGAATAAAAATCGTGTTGCTTGGTAAAAGTAACCAGAGCAGCATCGCAGTGCTAAATTGCATTGCAGCATGAGGAGGAAATAAATGAAAAAAAGAATGCATAAACTTTGCACCATTTTGACAGCATCCGCTTTACTTGCAATGTCTGTCACAGTATATGCAGCAGAAGGGGATAATACAGAGGCTGGATTTCAGCCTGCAGAAGAAGGGACTGTACAGTCTGCGGATACCGAGCAGACACAGGAGACAGCTTCAGAGCAGACAGAAGAGAAAGATCCGGAAGAAAACGGATTAGATTCTTTTATTTATATAAGAGAAAAAGAAGATAAAACAACCGGAAAAGCAAAAGTAAAAAAAGTAACGATCGAAGAATTAAAAGAAGAGATCGATGCAAATCAGGTGCCGGAACTGGCAGCGGTTGTTTTTCAATTTTCAGATGAAGAGTTTGAGACAGAGGCACTGACGGAGAATACAACTGAATTTGAAACAGAAACTCAGTCAGAAACGACAGAATCTGAAAGTGAAACAACAACGGAAACAGAAACAGAATCCGAGACAGACAAAGATTCAGAAATCGAGAAATATCCAACCGTAGAACTGAGTGATATGCAGAAAGATATGGTCTATGAGGTAGCAGAGCTTGTTCCACAGACGGTTGTGATCTTCAACCAGTGTGAGCTGGAAAATAATTTGGTGTTTACAGACTGCAAGGAAGTGAAGGCAGTTACCGTTCTGAAAGCAGACACAGAGAAAGAACTGAAAAAAGCAATCCAGAAATACGACCTGGAAAAAGAATATGCAGATTATCTTGAACTCCAGAGTGAAAAGAAATCTGCGTCAAAAGGACAGGCACGTACGACAAGTACATCAAGTTCAGGCAAAAGCCTTGCAGTGCCACAGACGTCCACTCAGACAGAGAGTCAGACTTCCACTACACCGTCAAACCGTGTGGCAGGAAGCAGTTCGACATCAGGCAGCAGTTCTTCAGGAAGTTCCGGTTACGGATCATCAGGCAGCTCTGCATCAGGAAGCAGTTCAACATCCGGGACAACAACAACCGGACAGAAGGACGTTACATTCAAATTTGAGCCGGATGAGGTATACAGCGGAGAAGAGAGCATTTCAGCAACTTACAGCGTATCCAGCACAAAAGAGATTACATATGGAAAAGTAACGATTAACTATGATACCAATGCGATGAAATACGATGATTCCAATGCGGAGGACAGCGACGCACTGGAAGGTATGACGATCAAAGTTATCAAGCCGACAGACAGTGCCGGAACGGAAGGAAAGATTGTGATTGAATTTTCATCAACAACACCGAAAAAGCTGAAAGGAACTCTGGTAGATCTCTGGTTCAATCTGACAGGCAATGCAACAACCGGTCAGCAGTTCAATATCAGCATGACCGTAGATGAATTAAGAAACGGATCGACCAATCTGACATCTGAAGTGGAGACAGCAAGTATGGTAGCACAGCCGGATGGAGAGGAAGAAACAGAAACAGAAACACCTGCTACAACTTCCACACCATCAACAACAGCATCGACAAGTGCATCATCCTCTTCAACAACATCAGGTTCGAGTTCCACAACGACAACCCAGAATGCACCAAAGACGGGAGATGCAACCAATATTCCGGCTATGGTTCTTCTGATGGCAGGTTCGGCAGCAGTATATATCAAAGCAAGAAAGAGAGTATAGCAATAAATGTATAGACGAAACATAGCAGCGGCAGCAGCCGTCCTGTTTCTTTCTTCAGCCGTTGGCATTTCTGCCTATGCAGCACCACAAAAAGACAACAGTGCGACAGAGGCAGAGACAGAAACTGAAACGGAAACTGAGACACAGACGGAAACCGAAACCGAGACAGAAACTCAGGAAACCGAAGCAGCGACAGAGCGAGAAGCAGGTTTTGTATCCATAGAAGAGATGCCGTTTGAAATCGAAACGGAAACTGAGACAGAAAGCAGCGATCAGACTGAGACAGAAACGGAAACGGAGCAGAAAATAGAGTCACCAAAAGTAGAACAGACTTTTCGTTTCTTTCAGGTAGAAAAGAAATATGCTGTATCAAAAAGAGATGATGTTTATCTCTATGAAAAGAAAAACACAAAATCCGATAAAGTAGGAAAGATCAATGCACTTGGCGTATTGCATATTCTGGAAGAAGACGACGATGGCGAATGGTATTATGTAGAATCCGGAAAAGCCAGAGGTTTCATAAAAGCAAAATATGTATGGGCAGACGAAAAAGCGGAACGTTATGTAAAGCATAAAAAAGAAAAGAATATAGAGACAGCCGAAGTTCTCAAAGAAGCTTATGAAAATAAGGCGTTTCTGCATACACAGACAACTGCATACAAAGCAGTAGCCAAAAAGAAATACGCCCTGACGAAAAAGAGAATCAAAATCTATGATTCTATTCCGCAGGAAGAAACCAAGAACAATAAAAAAGAAGAAACAGAAAAAGAAACGCAGGAAAGTACTGCCTTAGAAAGTGAAACACAGAGCAGCAGTGTGACAGAGGGCGAAACGCAGGATAATTCTGCGAAAGAGAGCGAAACGCCGGACAGTGCTTCCAGGGAAAGTGAAACACAGGAATCCGAGAAAAAGAAAAGCACAGATCAGAAATCAGAGAAGAGTGAAGATACAGAAAAGAACCAGGAGCCGGAGGTAGTAGGTACACTGGCAAAAGGCGGACTGTGTTATATTCTGGATGATGAGGATCAGGAATGGTGTTATGTAGAATCAGATGATGTCAGGGGATTTGTACAGACAAAGCAGCTCGAAACCGGAAAAGAAGTGAAAAAAGAGATTGAAGAAAAAGGCGAGAATACTTATGCCCTTGCTAAAGCAAAAGTAAAACCGGAAGACAACAAAGCCTGCTATTACACGGTAACTTCCGTAAAAGAAGCTTCTGTATCAGGACTGATCCGCACCTCTATGTTAGAATATGCGAAGCAGTTCCTGGGTAATCCTTATGTATGGGGAGGTACCAGCCTGACAAAAGGGGCAGACTGCTCCGGTTTTGTACAGAGCATTTATGCAGAATTTGGTTACAGCATTCCGCGTGTGGCGGAAGACCAGGCAGAATGTGCCACCAAAATACCGGTAGAAGATGCATTGCCGGGCGATCTGATCTTTTATCAGAGATCGGATGGCTATATTTATCATGTAGTTATGAGTACTGGTGACGGCGGAACGATCGAGGCACACAGCAGTGCCACGGGCATTATAGAAAGCACTGTAAATGAAAACGATGCAGTATGGGCAGTCCGTATTATTTCAAATGAGGATACAGACATACTGGATGCATTGAAGAAAAAGGATATGGCAGCAGATTACTATGATAATGCTGTTATAGCGAAGAGCACAGAATATGGTTCATACCTTGGCAAATTTAAGCTGACAGCATATTGCAGCTGTCCGATCTGTTGCGGAGTCTGGTCAGGCGGACCTACGGCGAGCGGAGCAATGCCGACGATCGATCATACGGTAGCTATGGCAGGACTGCCATTTGGAACCGAATTGATCATCAATGGACAGGTCTATACAGTAGAAGATCTGGGAACGCCATATGGACATGTAGATATCTATATGAATAACCATCAGGCGGCACTGCAGTTTGGTGTTCAGTACAGTGATGTGTATCTGAAAAAATAAAGAAGAATAAATATTTGATATGGGCAATTTCTTATTATATTCAAGAAGGAATTGTCCATATTTTTATATCGGAGGTGAGTTGAAAAAAGTAAATTTCACTTTGCAAGTGAGCCCTGAAAAAATAAATAAAGAAAAAGCAAAAAATCAGTTGACATTTCAAAATGAATTTATTATAATAAATGAGCGTCACAGAGATGTGAGCACAATATCAGACGAATTGCTGATTCAGGAGAAGTACTCAAGTGGCTGAAGAGGCGCCCCTGCTAAGGGTGTAGACCGTTTACGCGGTGCGAGGGTTCAAATCCCTCCTTCTCCGTTCAACATTCTAAGATATTTTTTTATGCCCTTAATTCTTTGAAAAACAACTTGAGAAAAATAAATCAAAAAAGTTGTTGACAAAAAGAAAGAGAAGTGGTAAGATATCAAACGTTGCGGCGGAAACGCAGAAACAACGGAGCCTGAGAGATACAGGCAGTCAGGGAATCATCCAGACGATCCGGGGACGGAATCAAAAAGATGAAAAAAGTACTTGACAAACCGGAAAAACTTTGATAGAATATCAGAGTTGCTGCGAAAGAGACAAAGCAACACAGTCTGGTACGACTTAAGAAGTTCGAAAGAGCTTCGAAAAAAAGTTTAAAAAAGTACTTGACAAGCACAAAGAGATGTGCTAAAATAAAAAAGCCGATGCGAACAGCGAACGGCACAAACAAAAAGATGAACCTTGATAATTGAACAGTGACAACCTTGAAAATTCAAGAGAAAAGTTCTGAAAACGAACCTTAAACAGTA
>NZ_WQNP01000149.1:0-261 GCF_018783905.1 Ruminococcus sp. MCC718 | reverse complement strand
CTTGAACTTTTGTTTTTGTATATTCGCTCTTTGAGTGGATTCTCCTTTCTGTAAATTTTCATATTTTCGAGAAAGACTTCTCTGTTCTCGAATAAGTTGTTTTTCAAGTTTCTTTAATTTTGCTGATTTGTTAATATTCTTATAAGTTTTACCATTAGAAACAGTGGCGAAATCCTTTAATCCAAGATCAATGCCAATTCCTTCATTGGAATTATCAGCTGTCTTGTTATCCGGCAGTTCTACAAGAACTGAAACATAGTA
>NZ_WQNP01000148.1:0-400 GCF_018783905.1 Ruminococcus sp. MCC718 | reverse complement strand
TTTTTGCAAACTTTTGAAAAAGTTTTTGTAGGCTATGCAAGCATCTTTAATTGCCTGTTTGGTTACATTATTGGAAACATTTTGTAGCCACGCGTATTCAGCAGAATTCCTAAGCCTTGTAAATTCTTTTCTAAGCTCTGAATCCGAAATGAACTTGCCACCTTTTTCATAGCTATCCTTTTCCTTGGCTAAAGCCCAGTTATAAGCAAATCTTGCCGCACCTGCATATTGAAACATTTTAGTTTGTTGTACATTATTAGGTTCTAACATTACCCTTACGGCTTTTACCATCATTTTCTTCCTCCTGTATCAATTCTTGAACAAGTTTCTTAGCTTTATTCGCTCGTTTTCCTTGTAGCTTACAACTGAATACTGTGATTATTTGTACTAAATCTTCAAC
>NZ_WQNP01000021.1:0-86741 GCF_018783905.1 Ruminococcus sp. MCC718 | reverse complement strand
ATTTCCATAATTTTTCCATCTATAATCATCCCCATAACCCCACATTTACCTTGCAGTTTCATCTGCACTGCAAATATGAATTTTCTCGTCTTTTACCTTAAACAAAGGTATCTCTGTTTTACTGTTTCTTGTTTCCATGTGCATACTTTATTCCAGAATAACATTTTTCAATGCCTTGTGCAAGTCGTTTCCTTTGATTTGTTGCAGTTGCTTATTATTTATGTTGTCTTTTTAATATTTTTCATTTTCTATTGATTTAAAAAGAGTTATATGTTAGTATAGTGGCAAAGCATATTTTCTTAACGTTCTTGGCATCATGCCGTCTATTAATCTATTTCACATTTCGAAAATTCATGCTTTTCTTTCAAATTAATAAAAAGCAGGAGTTTCAAATGTTGACCGATTAGCAGACTGCATATCCACCGCACTTTTGTACACTCCTGCCAAGGGAGGTATTTCTATGGTGCAAAATGAAACACTAAAAGCAAACCGGATGTACAAAGACACTGTATTCCGTATGCTGTTCTCTGACAGAAAAAATTTATTGTCACTTTATAACGCAATCAGCGGTTCGCATTATGATGATCCGGATAAACTTGAGATTGTGACACTGGAAAATGCCATTTATATGGGTATGAAAAATGACCTGGCTTTTATCGTTGATACCGACTTATTTCTGTATGAACATCAGTCTACTTACAATCCAAATATGCCGCTGCGTGATTTATTCTATATTTCCAGTGAATACCAGAAACTAGTGGATCACAAATCTCTCTATTCTTCCGTATTATAGAAAATACCGGCTCCGCAATTCATCGTATTTTACAATGGTCTGGAAAAGAAAAAGGACTACTGGGTAAATCATCTATCGGAAGCTTTCGAAAACCAATCCGGTGATCCAAAGCTGGAACTGGAAGTTCTGACACTGAATATCAATAAGGGACACAATAAAGAACTGATGGAACAATGTCAAACTTTAAAAGAATATGCACAATATGTAAATTATGTACGCAGATACGCGAAGGATTTTGAACTGAATGAAGCAGTCAAACTGGCTGTCAATGAATGTATACATGACAACATTCTTTCCGACTTTCTTCGTGTAAACAAAGCAGAGGTGATCTCCATGAGTATATTTGAATATGATAAAGAACTGGAAGAACGCAAACTCCGTAAGGCGGAATATGAGGCTGGGGTAGCTGATGGTATCAAAACAGCTACCGAAAATATTAAAAGGGAAGATGCTCTTTCCTTAGTTGATCTTGGCTTGTCTGTTGAGCAAATTGCTACTGCTTTAAAAATTGATTTAAAAACCATTCAAAAATGGATTGAGCAAAACCCACAAAGTTAATTTTACACTCGTGGGATTTGCTCTGTTGATATTCTATATTTTAGCTGTGTGGAGCGTGAAAATCACTTTGCTACACAGTAATCTCGATCTGGTTGCCTTCGATTCCCACTACGCAACTCTCGTAATATCCGTCTCCGGTTATCCGTGGACCGCTGATGATTTCATAGCCATCTTCTTTTAATTTTGCCGTCAACTCATCTACTTTTTCTTTGCTTCCGACGCTGAATGCAATGTGAATATATCCGGTCTGTGTCAGGGCTTTCGGAGAATCCTGCATCTGCGGCTTATTCATAATTTCCAGTCTTGCCCCATCGTCAAAGGAAAGGAAGTAAGAGCGAAAGTCTGTTTTCGGATTGTGATAACCAGCGTTTGCTCTGGCATTCAGATAGATTTCAAAAAATGTTTTTGTTTTTTCGAGATCTTTTACATACATTGCGATATGTTCTATTTTCATGCCATCTCATCTCCTAACATTTTTTCAAGTTCTGCCATGCTCTCCTGTACTTCTTTTTCCAGTGCCCGTAAATTTGCCATAATCTCAGATGTTGGCGGATATTCTACCGGAATGTATTCTATTTCTTTGTATTTGTTGATGGAAAGGTCATAGGCATTGTCTACGATTTCCTGTTTTTCTACAAAAAATGACTGGTCAGTTCGTTTACGGTCATTTTCTGCTTCCAGATTTTTAAATCTTGCGATGATATCCGGAATATCGTTTTCTTTGACTTCAGAACGTTTGTCATCCAGGCTGCGTCCATCTGCTTTCATATCATAGAACCACACTTTGTCTGTTCCGCCATGCCCGGTTTTCGTAAAGACCAGGATCGCTGTAGAAACTCCGGCATATGGTTTGAACACACCGGACGGCATGGAAATCACTGCTTCCAGTCGCTGTTCTTCCACGATTGCTTTCCGGATATCTTTATGGGCTTTGGACGAACCGAAAAGTACGCCATCCGGTACAATGCAGGCACATCTTCCGCCTGTTTTCAACATTCTTACAAACAGTGTCAGGAAAAGGAGTTCTGTCTTTTTGGTTTTGCAGACTTTCAGAAGATCTGCCGATACAATATCATAATCCAGGCTTCCTTTGAATGGTGGATTTGCCAGGATCAGGCTGTATTTTTCTTTATCTTCGTTCTGGTCGGAAAGACTGTCTCGATATTCGATATTCGGATTGCTGACACCGTGTGTCATCATGTTCATTGCTCCGATACGCAGCATCGTTCTGTCCATATCGTAGCCGTGGAACATATGATTCATATAGTGTTCCTTGTTTTTTGCATTAAACAGAACTTCTGCTTTTTTCTTTTTTCGCAGATATTCACTGGACTCTACCAGAAATCCAGAGGTACCGCAGGCCGGGTCGCAGATCAGGTCATCGGCTTTTGGATCCATCATTTCTACCATCATTTTTATGATATGACGCGGTGTACGGAACTGTCCGTTTACACCGGCAGTTGCCAGTTTTGAAAGCAGATACTCGTAAATATCTCCCCGGACATCTTCACTTCTTAACTGCTCCATTTTTTCGTAGATTTCATCCATGGCACTTACGATCTTATCCAGCATGACCGGTGTCGGCACTTTAAAGATCGCATCTCCCATATATTTTGCATAGGCACTCTCTTTATCTCCATGAAGATTTTTGATAAACGTGAACACATTTTCCTGCATATTTGCATACATTTTCTGAGCCGGAAAATCGTGAAATACGCTCCACTTGAGCTGATTCCCCGGAACTTTTCTGTCTCCGATTGTTACGTTTTCTTCAAATATGCTTTTATATGGCAGACCAAGCATAATGCTTTCTTTCATATGTACGTTATCTGAATCATCCAGATCGCGGATAAACATAAGATAAGTCATCTGTTCGATCACATCGAGCGGATTTGTCAGTCCGCCTGTCCAGAAAATTTCCCATAAACCGTCTACTTTATTTTTTAATTCCCCTGTAACCATATTTTTTGTTTTCCTTCCTTTTCATTCTATATATTGTCAAGCGGATATTCGCAATCCGCTTTGCTACTTGCTCATAACATTTAAGGCTCCGTCCGGAAAATTTCATTTAAATTATCTACCTGATAATTATACGGTTTTCGTCTATTTTTCGCAACAAGCGAATATTCTTTTGACAAGCTTCCGTTTCTCTGCATATAATAAATGCACAGAGTTAGTTATAACTAACTTCATAAAACTACAGGTACTGCTATATGATACCTGCAACAAGATTCTGAGGGAATCTGCTCACTGTTCTGCAAAAATGGGCATATTCTTTTAAAGAAGTGGAAAAGGGGAAGTATTTTATGATACAGAAACACAAAAAGCAGCCACTAAATTTTCTTAAGTACATTGGTCCGGGACTTCTGGTCACGGTCGGTTTTATCGATCCCGGGAACTGGGCTTCGAACATTGCCGCCGGTTCTGGGTATGGCTATCAGCTTCTGTGGATGGTCACGCTCTCCACGATCATGCTGATCCTTCTGCAACATAATGCCGCCCATCTCGGCATTGTTACCGGACTTTGTCTTTCGGAGGCTGCCAGCACATACATCAACCGAATTCTCAAGAACATCATTCTGTCTACGGCAATGCTTGCTTCGATTGCCACAGCTATGGCGGAAATCCTGGGCGGTGCAATCGCTCTGCAGATGCTTTTTTCAATCCCGATCAAACCAGGCAGTCTGCTGATTCTCGTGATTGTTTTGTTCTGTACGTTTACCAATGCCTACCGGCGGATTGAAAAATTGATCATTCTTTTTGTCTCGCTGATCGGATTTTCATTTTTATTTGAGATCTGCATCGCAGGAATCGACTGGAAACAGGCTGCCATCGGCTGGGTAAAGCCTTCGTTTCCTGCCCATTCCATGCCGGTCATCATGAGTGTGCTCGGTGCGGTTGTGATGCCGCACAATCTGTTTCTGCATTCTGAAATCATTCAGAGCCGCCAGTGGTCTCTTGCGGATGATGCTGTAATTCAAAAGCAGCTGAAATATGAATTCCGTGACACGCTATTTTCCATGATCATTGGCTGGGCGATCAACAGTGCCATGATCCTGATGGCGGCAGCAAGTTTTTATCAGAATGGAAATGGAACGACTGTTGACGATCTTGCAGTCACCGGTTCTATGCTCGCTCCTCTGCTTGGGAATATGGCATCACTGGTCTTTGCAGTCGCTCTGCTGCTCTCCGGGATTTCTTCAAGCATCACAGCCGGAATGGCAGGCGGTACGATTTTTTCCGGTATTTTTAACAAGCCTTATGATACTTCCGGTAAAGAAACAAAACTGGGGATTCTGGTGACAATGGTTCCGGCTGCCGTGATCATTTTGTTTATTTCTTCGCCGTTCCAAGGACTCATCTATTCACAGATGCTGCTTGCCGTTCAACTCCCGATTACGATCTTCACACAGATCTGTCTGACTTCTTCTAAAAGGGTAATGGGCAGATATGCAAACAGCAGACGCCTGAATATCGTTCTGTGGATTACCGCTCTGACCGTAACTTTTTTAAATATCGGGCTTTTTATAACAGGTTTTTAGTATTTTATTATTGTAGCCTCGCCTAAATTATGTTAATATTTGGTTTATAGTGTCATTTTGAGTCGCTGACACTGCACTGTGTTAAAGTCTCAACTGACAAACAATCCGTACAAAGACTGCTTCGACTGCTCTTCCGTACGGAACGTTAATCATAAACCGGATGTTTCATTTTCCGCATATGTGAATGACAACATCAAACTGCAGAAACTTAGGGAGGATTTAAAATGGATGTAACACAGATTCTAATGTTGATCACAATCCTGGTCTACCTGGCTGCGATGGTAGGTATCGGTGCGGTTCTGGCAAAACAGAATCAGACCACAGATGACTTCTATCTCGGCGGACGTACACTGGGACCGCTCGTCACCGCCATGAGTGCCGAGGCCTCTGACATGAGCAGCTGGCTGCTGATGGGACTGCCTGGCGTTGCTTACCTGTCCGGTACGGCTGATGCAGCGTGGACTGCAATCGGACTGGCAATCGGAACTTATGTAAACTGGCTTGTTGTTGCCAAGAGACTTCGTAATTATACGCATGTCTGCGGAAATTCTACGACACTGCCTCTGTTCTTTTCCAACCGTTACAGAGATAACAAACGTATTCTTTCCGTAATCGCAGCACTGCTGATCATCATTTTCTTTGTACCTTATACGGCTTCCGGATTTGCAGCCTGCGGCAAGCTGTTTGCAAACCTGTTCGGAATGGATTATCTGCCGGCAATGCTGATCAGTGCGATCGTTATCGTAGCTTACACCACACTGGGCGGATTCCTCGCAGCAAGTACGACAGACTTTGTCCAGAGTATTGTTATGACGATCGCGATCGTTGTTGTATTTGGTTTTGGTATCAGCAAAGTCGGCAGTTTCAGTGCCGTTATGGACAATGCAAAATCCATGGCCGGATACTTCAGCCTGACGCACACGCACGATGTCGCTACCGGAACAGCTTCTCCTTACAGTCTGCTGCAGATTTTCTCTACACTGGCATGGGGACTTGGATATTTCGGTATGCCTCACGTACTGCTTCGTTTTATGGCGATCGGTGATGCAAACAAACTGAAACTCTCCAGAAGAGTTGCAACCGTCTGGGTTGTGATCTCCATGGCTGTTTCCGTATTTATCGGTGTGATTGGAAATGCTATGACAAAAGCCGGTGTCCTGCCGACTTTAAAAGATCCGGAAACCATCATTCTGGTTGTTGCAGATCTGATCTCCAAACATGGTGTTCTGGCAACGATCATTGCCGGACTGATCCTCGCCGGTATCCTGGCAGCTACCATGTCAACTGCGGACTCTCAGCTGCTCGCTGCTTCTTCCAGTGCTTCTCAGAACATTCTGAAAGAAGTATTTATGAAAGACATGAGCGAAAAGACCGGTATGCTGATCGCACGTATCACCGTTCTTGTTATCGCACTGATCGGTGTATTTATCGCACGTAACCCGGACAGTTCTGTTTTCCAGATCGTATCCTTTGCATGGGCAGGCTTTGGTGCTTCCTTTGGACCGCTTGTTCTGCTGGCACTGTTCTGGAAACGCTCCACATTCCAGGGTGCTCTCTGCGGAATGGTCAGCGGCGGCGTTATGGTATTTGTATGGAAATTTCTGATCCGTCCGATGGGCGGTGCACTTGGTATTTACGAACTGCTTCCTGCATTCCTTCTTGGTCTTGCAGTAAACGTAATCGTAAGTCTCCTGACACCGGCTCCTTCCAGAGAAGTTCAGGATGAGTTCGATAAAGTAGCTTCTATGAAGTAAAAGAATGTAAAAAATAAAATCCTGAAAACACAATAGGATGCCAGAGTCAAAAGACCTGTATTTCATGGAGTTTTTCCATTTAATACAGGTCTTTCTTTTTCTGATAAAACCAGCTTATCATTTCTGCTTTTACCAGAAGACAGGGGGAAAAATGCTATTTAAGGATTATCTTTTTACAAAATATTCTTCATACCATACCAGGAAGGTATAGATCGTCCATACTTTTCTCCAGTTATCGGAATTGCCTCCTACATAGTCATCGAAAATCTCGTTGATCGCATCTACATCAAAGAATTTCTCTGCGATCTCACTGTGGAACAGACGCTGTACATCCTGATTGTATCTTGCATCGGCCATCCAGATACGAATCGGCACAATGAATCCCAGTTTCTTACGGAATGCGATCTCTTCCGGGAGTACTTTTGCTGCTGCGGTACGGAATGCCACTTTGTTCTGCTCTTCGTTGACTTTAAAACGGGACGGCATTCTTGATGCAATATCAAAGATCCGGCGGTCTGTAAGCGGCATACGGATTTCCAGCCCTGCTGCGGTACTCATCTTATCTACATTCAGATAGATATCGCCTTCCAGCCAGATCTGAATATCAACATCGGACATTTTTGTAAGCGGATCAAGACCTTCCGTCTCTTTGTAGATTTCATGCGTAAGATTGATCGGAAGAACTTCCGGATTGTAGTGTTTGAGGATTTTCTTCTTTTCATCTTCCTTCATGATGTTTGTATTGCCGACATAAAATGTCTTCAGATTTTCACCGTAACGTTCTGCATTGCGGTACATATTGTAACCACCGAAGAATTCATCCGCACCTTCTCCGGAATAGCAGATCTTCGTGTGTTCTGCGGTTGCATTGCAGGCAATGGTAAATACGATCGCAGATGCATCTCCAAGCGGCTGTTCCATATTGTACATAACATATGGTACGATATCAAAATACTGCTGTGGTGTGATCTTGCAGACAGAATGTTCTCTTCCGAGAAGTTCCGCTGTCTTTTTTGCAAGACGTGACTCATCAAATCGTTCTTCATCATAACCGCAGGAATCGGACATCTTTGCATCTGACATTGCCAGTACATAGGAAGAATCCACCCCACTTGACAGGAAAGATTCTACGGTTTCGTCCTCTGTCTTTACTTCCGGCATGATGGATTTCAGCGTAGAATGGATCTCATCTGCCCAGTCTTCCAGAGATTTGCTCTCGTCCGGCTGAAACTTTGGAGTCCAGTATCTGTGAATTTCCACTTTTCCATCCTTCCAGATCAGATAACGTCCCGGCAGAAGCTTTTTCAGACCTTTGAAAAAGGTATCCTCACCGGCACCATAGGTCAGGCTCATATAGATCTGGAGCATCTCTTCATTCAGCTCTTTTTTAAATCCCGGCTGTCCGATGATGTCACGGATCATGGTGCCGTACAGAAGTTCACCGTCTTCTGTCTGGTAATAATAGAACGGTTTTGTTCCAAACTGATCTCTTAAGCAGAACAGCTTTTTCTCCTCTTCATCCCACAGGGCAAAAGCAAACATACCATAGATATGGTCTGCCATCTCGCCTCCCCATTTCTGGTATGCTTTTACCAGAATTTCCTGCTCTTTTTCTTCTCTTGGCAGTGCCGGATCAATCTCCAGCTCTGCACAGAGTTCCTTCCAGTTGCGAATATGTCCTCGATAAGTTTTTACAGTGATCATTTGTACTTCCTCTCTTCTATGATTCATTGAAATTTTCCTGTTTTCGACATTTTTTATCATAATTCTTTCACATTTTATCACACTGGATGGGTGGTTGTAAATTTTTATTTAATCAAATCAAGTAAGTCCCCTGCTTCAATTGCGAAAAGTAATAAGCAGTGGGTGAGGAGCACGCTCATTTTACTATCCGTTCTGACACCGCAATATTACTGTTCCAGAGTCATATCTTCTGGTATCATTATAACACGGCAAAGACCGCACCTCACGGATTTTTCCGTGAGGTGCGGCCTGATTTCCTGAAAATCCACGTAGGAAAGTTTATGGTTTTGTATTTATTTGACTTTTACTTTTTTTACATTGCTGTAACCGGTTTTAACTGTTTTTCCTGCAATCGTCTTAAGTGCTCTTACTTTTACATAGTAAGTTTTTTTGCTCTTGAATTTTTTGACTGATGCACTTGCTTTTTTCACCGTTACTGTTTTTGCCTTCTTAAAGTTTGACTTTGTTGAATAAGTGATCTGATATTTTTCAGCACCGTCAACTTTTCGAACTGTTACTTTCGCTGTTTTCTTTGCATTGCTCTTTACTGACTTCAGTTTCACTTTTACAGACTGGAATTTCAGTGTTTCCATCTGTGTTTCCAGTGCCTTCAGTTTTGTTTCTGCTGCTGCTTTATCTTTCGCATCTGCCTGTGCTTTTTCCAGCTGAGCTTTGATATCTTTGAGCTGCTCTTCTGTTTTTGTTTTATCCTTGACATCTGCTTTTGCCTGTTCCAGTTCTTTTTTCAGTGCTTCGTAATCTTTGTTCAGTTTCTCCAGCTCATAATAAGAACCTGCTTTTTCATAGAAATCTGTCTGGAAAATCTTTGTCTGAAGAATCACATTCAGCATATTGATCGCACTTCTCTGAAGATCACCAAGACGCATCAGAGCATTTCCATTCTCATCAACAATATTGGCATTTAATCCCTTATAAACCAGCTCGGTATTCGGACTTGTCACACCATAATTCGCAGCACCCGGCATTTCTGAATCATTTCCTGCATACATCAACTGTGCTCTTGCACACACATCAAAATCGGTGTAATCCAGTTTTCCTTTTGGTTCTGCAACCTTTTTAAAGGTATCCACCATCTTGCCATATTTCAGGCCGCGTCTTCCGGTAAAGTTATCCATTGGATTCCAGTCTGTCATTACAAAACCTCTGAATCCCCATTCGTTTCGAAGGATTTCCGTCAGAAGTCCATAATGCAGGAATGTCTGAACGCCATTGATGCTGTTGTAAGAAGACATAATATAATCCGGCTGTGCTTTCTCTACTGCAATCTGAAATCCTTTCAGATAGATTTCTCTGGCTGCTCTCTCAGACATAACAGAGTTGTTGTTAAAACGCTCAGATTCCTGATTATTAAATGCAAAATGTTTTAAGGTGACACCTACACCTGTCTTTGTTCCGTCTTCATAAGTCTGAACACCTTTTGTCTCAGCTGCTGCTGTTGTTCCGGATAACAGCGGATCTTCTGAATAATATTCAAAGTTACGTCCGCAGAGTGGATTTCTGTGAATATTCATGCCTGGTGCAAGCCAGGATGTTACACCATACTCCACCATTTCCGTTCCGACTGCATGTCCGACTTTTTCTACCAGATCTGTATCCCAGGTCTGGGCAATCATTGTACCAACCGGGATTGCTGTACAATACTGATAATATTTGATTGCCGTCTCACCATCTGCAACTTTATATTTTCCGTTGAATTCTTCCGTAAAATCTGTTGAAATTGGCAGTGCATTTATAGAATAGTAGTCCCCCATTGCATGATAGCTGAAATAAGTTTCATTTGGATCGAAAACATCATCTTTGGTCACGGGTACGATTTTGCCAACATTTGCACTTGCACTGTAAGATTCCGTCGGAAGACGAAGCCCTGCCGGGCCATCGTTAAAAGAAATATTCGGAATCAGTCTGCTTCGGAACAGGTTTGATGTCGTCTCGGAAGAGGTTCCTGATACATGGATCGAATTTTTCGCTGTAAGAACCTTCCCATTTCCAATCGTAGATGCCACATCTTTTGTATAATCAACACCTTTGCTATAAGAACCGCCTGTTACCAGGTCTGAAAGCTCCAGCGGTGTCATGGAAGCAACCAGCTGCTCCGCTGTGATATTGCCGACTGCAACATCCATTAAAGTTGCATCTGTCAGATCCACTTTATTTCCATTTTCATCGATATCTACATTTTTTATCGTTTCCGTTCCTCTTGCGGTTTTGATCGTCACATCGCCTTTTTCCAGATCTGCTCCGGCTTTGGATGCTTTTTCTTTCGCATAGGCAAGCGATGTTTTTTCCGCATTTTCTGTTACATTCTGATTTGTATAGTATGTGGTAACATCACCGTTGCTGTAGGTATGTGTCTTTGGCTCTGCAAAGTCAGCTGCCTTTAAAGACGTTTCTGTTTTAATACTGCTTAATCCTTCTGATGTAGCTGTAATGCCTTTTCCATATCCTTCTGTGGATGCATCCAGAAAACCTTCGACTTTTTTATTTCCATAATTTGGTGTGTACACATCATTTCCATTTGCATCTTTTTCAACCTTCAGCCCATTCAGAACACTACCCTCTTCATAAGTGCCTTTTTTCAGTTGTTCTTTTGTTGCCCCAAGCTGATTTTCTGTTTTTTCTGTTATCACATCCTGATCCAGACTGATCGTTGCAGCTTCTACTGTATTTCTGGAACTGTTTCCTATACGAATCACATACTTTCCATCTTCCAGTACATAGCACTGTCTGCTTTCATCATAACTTGCCATATCTTCTGTTGCAAAAGACATGGTAACAGTTTTTGCAGCTCCTTTTGCTACTTCGACTTTTTTATAAGCAGCCAGTTCCTGATATGCCTTGTCAAGAGATCCTTCCGGAGCAGAGAAATAAACTTCTACTACTTCACGTCCATCTATATTTCCCGTATTTTTCACATCTGCTGTTACCGTTATATTTTCTGCATCTGCTGTTACACTCTTTACATGAATGTCAAAATCCGTATACGACTCACCATATCCAAACGGATAGGCTACATCAATGCCAAATGTATCAAAATAGCGATATCCGACAAAAATATCATCTGTATAATATTCTTCTTTATTGTCACCACCGGTGGTGACCAGATTGCCGTTTTCATCCACTCCATTATGCAGTGCAAAATATGGAGAAGAAGCATAATCGGTATACTCAACTGCCCAGGTATCGGTCAGTTTACCGGATGGGTTTGCAGTTCCGTTCAAAACTTTAACAAGTGCATTTCCACCTTCCTGACCGGCCTGAGACATCAGAAGCAATGCATCCAGTCCTTCAATTTTATTTCTGTTTAAGTTGTCTGCTGCTGTACGCCCTGCTTTTCCATGGTAAAAGTTTGTGTCAATTACACCACCCACGTTCATAACAACGACTACTTTCTGATATGCAGAAGCTACGATCGCAAGATTTTTGGCCTCAGAATCACTCAGATAATAATCCCCTTTTTCTGCTTTGCGGTCTGCATTTTCTGCTGAAGTTCTTGAAATCACAAAAACTGCCGTATCGGACTGTGCTGCCGCTATATTCACTTCTGCGACATCATAAATATCTTCCTGACCGCCATTCGCAGCTGCATATGCCTTTCTTTCTGCAAGAAAATTCTGATTTACAACCTCATAACCTGCCTTGTTAAATGCGGTCAGAACAGACCAGTCTGAACCGCTTTTCAGATAAACATCTCCTGATCCGGTTCCGCCTTTAACAGTGTTATAGACACCTGTTCCATAAAGTGCTATTTTTCCTGTCTTTGCGATTGGCAGTACATCTTTTGCATTGTCTAAAAGTACCATACCCTGCGTAGCTGCATCTTCTGCTACTGCTGCATTCCTTGCTTCACGCTCTGTGCTTGATGTCGGATCTGTGCTGGCTGCTTTTAACGTTGCCGGCGATACACAGGATAAAATCATAGCTGCTGAAAGCACAAGTGCTGCTGCTGGTTTCATTTTTTCTCTTCTCATGGGGTTCCTCCTTCGTTTTCTGATATCTGAATTATATCAAAGTATCCGTCGACTTTTTATAACACCCATGCTGTATTTTTTGTACTTATCTGCAAAATTATAACGATCTTTATTTTCCCTTCCATCGATCAAACTGGCGTTGTTTTTCTGCGATGACCTCATCGATATGACAGGCATCCAGCTCCTGATTCATCGCTTCCAGTCCTTCCTGCGGATCTACCATTCCATTTTCCAGGATCACCCGGTATTTACTGTAGATTTCAACAATTTCCATGTATTCATCATAAACCGGCATAATGTCAAAATAAAATCCATAATCATTCCCATGAATGGATTCTTCATTGTATTTTTTCATATTATCCCAGAAATCCAGATCGTTCCCTTCCCAGACATAAGTAATAAACTGATTTGGGAATCTCCATGCTTCTCCGATAAACGGATTTGTATTTTTCCCTTCCGGAAATGTAATATGTCCGTCTGCCATCTTTACATAATGCACGCCTTCTACACCGTAAGCCAGCAAATTCATAAGTTCCGGATCCGTATACAGAAGATTCAGAAGCTCCATGGACTTTTCCTGTGATGCGGTATGTTTGGTGATTCCCCATCCAAAGCGTGCCGGTGCATTGGCCGGAACACTGTTCTCTCCAAACTGAACATATACAACATCCTGCCCCGTTGTCATCTTTTCCTGCCATTCTACTCCTGGTTTCCCACGAAATGCATAGGCAAACAGATTTCCTTTCATCATTTTTATATCTCCGTTTTCCGTGTCAGAAAGAAGATCTTTTTTAATATAACCGAGTTTTCTCCATTTGTAGATACGTTCAAGCTGGCGTTTATATTCTTCGGTTTCAAATACATTAACAAATGTATCTTCCTGCCCGTAATTTTTCAGCACGCCAATCTGTTCAAACACTTCACTGCCCAGATATTGATTGGTCATAATACTCGTTCCGCTGCAGTCCAGAATGGTAAGCTGCGGTTCTTTTCTGTGCACAAGTGCAAAAATCTGTTCCAGTTTTTCCATTGAAGTAATATCTTCTTTTTTGATTCCATATTTATCCAGGATATCTTTTCTCAGAATATAGCCATCCCATCCAACCGCAAAATCATGATTATTTGGCAAGCCATAAAGTTCTCCGTCAATCCTGCAGGCATCGCTCACATCTTTTCCAACTGCATCTAAAATCCCCTGCCCATAGTTTTGAAGCAGACGGTTTAACGGCACCCAGTTATCATTCATCAATAACTCCCGAAACAGTCCGCTGTAATAAAGTACAATATCCAGCTGCTGATTACTCGCCATCATATCTCGGATTTCTTTGACATAATCGTTTGACCGCACAACAAACTCTACATCTACATTCAGTTTTTCACGGATTTTCTCTTTCAGGGCTTCTTCCACAAGTTTCTGGTCTTCCGGATAATCTGCCGCATTTGTTTTATAGGCAATCACCAGTTTCGTTCTTTCTTCGCTCTTGGATTCGCTTTCTTTTACTGTTCTACCCTCGCTTTTATGACAGCCTGTAAAGAACAGACTAAACAGCAGAAATCCCAGAAAGAAGCATACTTTTTTCTTTTTATTTTTCATCTGTCTGCACCTCCGGATCTTTTTCAGACCACCACATTGTCCGGATTGGAAGATAAAGATCAATTCTGGCTCCGCCTTCTGGTTTGTTGGAAAATGCAATGTCCGCACAGTCACTATACAAAATGGAAAGTCTCTGGCATACATTGTAAATACCAATGTGTTCTCCTTCCGGGCTGATCAGTTTTTCATGTTTCTGCAATTTTTCTAAAATTTCCGGTTCAAATCCATCCCCGGAATCGGTAATCATTATATGCAGTTTCTCCTGTTCTTTGTGCAGATACACCAGAATCTCCAGCTGACGATCCGGATCTAACTGATGTTTGATCGCATTGTTTACAAAATCCAAGATCACTGCAGTTGGCACAAAAATCTGTCCGCATCCTTCTTCCTGCTCCACACAATATAAAAAACAGTCTCCATAACGCATTTTCTGCAGTTCAACGTAGTTATTCACCTGTTCCAGTTCCCGCTCAAGAGCTACCATTGTACTGTTCGCCAAGGCATATCGCATATGGCTGCTGACAAGAAATGTGGCTTCCTGTGCCTTCTCGATTTCTCCGACCATCGTAAGATTACGAATCAGATTCATACAGTTCGTAAAAAAATGTGGATTGATCTGTTCCTGTAAATACAAAAGTTCTGCCTGCTGTTTGTTCAGTTTTTCTTCATAAACATCAATTTTCAGCTTTTTAATTTCTTTTGTCATATTATCAAATGTATCATTTAATATCTGAAATTCGCTGAAAACATTTTCTTCGCTTAAATGTACTTCCAGATTTCCGGATTTCAGTTCATTCATCGCCTGCGTAAGCCGACTGATCGGAGTTTTAAAAAGATGGATCTGCATTTTTTCCACAAAAATACAAAGCCCCAGAATAATAATTGCTGCCAGAAGAATCGGATACTCGATATTGATCAGTGTATTGTCTGTCCGATGCAGAATCACAAGCAAACATTTTTCTGTATCTAACCGGGAAGTCAGTTTGCGATAACGCTGATTTTCCAACATAATATACATTTCCTCATTTGTCAGGACATCTCCCGGATCTGAATCGGAAAGTACTTTTTTATTTCCGTCAAGCAGATAAACTTTATCCTGATCTTTTACTGTAAAAGGTTTTATTTTATCCAGAATGGTATCAACATGAATCCAGCTCCCTACGTACACATTCTGTATTTCATACATTTTTACCAGACAATATTCGTCGCCGATTTTCTCTGCAAACCAACTGTTCTGATTCTCTTTTGCAAGAACCAGAAAACGCAGAACATAATCTTTGACACTTTCTTTTACAAGTTCGGAATAATCCGAATTTCCGGATAATTTTGTATCGCCTATATAAATATCATTTTCCATATCATAAAAAAATAATCCATCCATCATATTGTAGCTGTTCATAGATGAGTGAAGAAGCTCCTGAATATCTGATATGGCAAGATAACGGTCAATTTCTTTTTCCGGATTTTGCAGCCGGTTGATCAGATTTCGATTCAGACATTTTGTCAGAAGAAATGATTCTGTATTTTCCAGATCGTACATCAGCTCTTCTGTATTCATGTCAAGTGCCTGCAAGATCGTCTGATCAAACTGTTCACTTCGGATTCTGCTGATCCAGACCGTATAATAGATAATAACTGCACTGAACACCAGAAGTGTGACTGCCATGATGATTGTGATTCGATGAATCAATGAATTTTTCCATTTCATCTCTTTTTTTCTTTCTGTACCTTTCTGTATTCTTTCGGAGACATCCCAATGATGCGTTTAAAAGTTTTTGTAAAATAAGCAAGACTTGCATAGCCGCACTTTGCTGCAATATCTGAAACACTGCGGTTTGTTTTTTCCAGAAGCATCATGGCGTAATCTATTCTTTTTCTTGTAATATATTCAGAAAGAGACATCCCTGTCTCATCTTTAAAAACATGAGACAGATAATCCGGATGCAGATAAATCATTGCCGCCAGATCGGTACGTTTCAGTTCCTCATCCAGATGATCTGCAATATAATCTTTTACCTGATCGATCAGCTCTGTCATTTTTCCTTTTTCATCCAGCAGATCTTCCGGATTTACGTTCGGGATACCAGCACTGCTTTTCTGCTGTTCATAAGATTGCTGCTGTATCATTTTTTGATAGCCTTCGCGTGCATCCTGAAGAGTCTTTATCAGTTCTTCCTTGCGGACTGGTTTTAATAAATACTGCTTGACTTCTAATTCAACTGCTTTCTTTGCATAATCAAACACTGCATGACTGGTCAGAAAAATTACAATCAGCGGTATATCCTGCTCTTTTACCCATTCTGCCAGACGAATCCCACTGCCCTTTGGCATCTCAATATCTGTCAGCAAAATTGCAACGTTTTCTTTTTCCAGCACTGTAATCGCCTGATTCACACTGTATGCCTTAAAAATCTGTTCAATTCCAAGTGCCTTTGTATCGATCATTTTTTCGATCACGGTAACTTCCAGCATTTCATCATCCACAATCAAAAGATTCACCGTATTCCTCCTGCATCAATCGGCAATCTGAAAAATTGCCGTTTTTTTTATGATAACGACAAAATACCTCCAAGGCAACCTTTTTCTCTCAATCAATATCTGCGAATTGAAAAAGCCCGCCGCATACTCTGCGACAGGCTTTTCTTTCACCTTATTTTTACTTATCTTTTCTTTCAATCCATCCCCAGAGTTTATACATGAAGAATCCCCAGATCAGGAACAGTGCAATGAGCACCCACATGGAAACCGGTGATGTGTAGCAGGATCCATCTACATATTTTGCAAACTGTGGAATGTCCGCATAATAATATGCCCCTGCTCCAAAGTCCAGGCTGTCGATCAGTCCCAGACCATTTGCCATGATATAAACGGCTGCAATGACCGTCAGCACCAGAACGGTATAATTTACGACAGAAAACAGATTTTTCTTTTTTCCTGTTTTTTTCTTCATAGTCTGCATCTCCTTATAATGCCAGATTTGGCAACGGGAAGAATTTTCCGCTCAGCAGCAGATATACTGCCGCAAAAGTCAGAACAATGTTAAACAACTGTCCAACTACATAAAGTGTCAGTGGTTTTCCGCCTTGGAACTGTTCTTTGATCTCACGGAAATTTGTTTCCAGCCCGATGCTTGTAAATGCCAGAACAAATGCCCAGTTTTTATACTGATCCAGTACGCTGTTGATGGATGAAACGCTCTCTTTTCCGAATGCCGGAACTGCTATAAAAGATGCGATTAAGGAAGCGGCAAAAAATCCAAGGATAAATTTCGGAAGTCTGTACCAGATTTCGGATACCCCGATTTTTCTGCTGCTTTCTCCGTTATTTTCAACTTTTGTTGCAAAAAATACTGCAACTGCAAATGCGATAAATCCGATCAGGATATTCTGGATGGATTTTACAAGGACTGCAGCCGTCTGTGCTGTTTCACCAAGTGCAGTACCTGCTACGGTTACTGCTCCGGTTGAATCGACAGTACCACCGATCAGGGCACCGCCTATCAGCTCTCCAAGACCAGTTACACGGATCAGCACCGGCTCAAATACCATCATCAGTACTGTAAAAATGATTGATATAGATACAGTAAGTGAAAGGTCATTTTTCTTTGCTTTACTTGCTGCTCCGACTGCGATCGCTGCGGACGTTCCGCACACAGAGGTTGCGGTTGCCAGGGTAATGACAAACGGTTTATTGTCAATTTTTAAAACCCTGGTTCCGAACCACCACATGAAAAGAATGACAATCGGTGTTACGATCCATGCAATCCCCAGTCCGTAAAGTCCAAAATTAACAATATTGGAAAACAGTACGGAAAATCCCATGATCACCAGTCCGACTTTGATATAAAATTCTGTCTGGATCGCCGGCTTCAGCCATGCCGGTACTCCGATGGTGTTGGATACCAGAATTCCGATCAGGATTGCAAAAAATGCCCATTCCAAGTATCGGTTCAAGGTATATTCGGCACTGATAAATCTTACCAGAACTGCCAGAAGAAACAGTCCCAGAAATGCCGGAAGGTATTTTTTAACGGATAATCCCTTCAGGTGGTTTCCAACAGTAAACAGTACTCCAAGTACAGCCACTGTCAGAATCAGTTTTCCGAAAAATCCTGCGTTTACCTGTTCAAAAAAACTTGTTCCATGACCCCAGGTGCTGAATTTTGCAGCGTTAAAATCAAATGCTCCTGTGATCACGGCCACAGCACCGACTGCGATGATGATAAATCCGATCCATACTGCCAGCCAATCCTCTTTTTTCCAAAGATCACTCAGACTGGATGTCTCTGTTGTTACGATATTCTCTGATGTCGCAGCTTCTGCCTTTCTTTGACTACTCATAATGATCTCCTCCTTCAAACAACTTGGGATCATTATATTCGTTCTCTTACTTTTCTTCTATGGAATATATGTTTTATTTTTTCCATAGGAATTTTTACTGACATTTTTCCATAACTGTGACTTTCACATCAGATGACATATTTCCGGTAGATCTGTATACTATGCCTATTTGATCTTTAACTTCTTAGGCTTTGAGTCATAGCTGTAAGCTTTGTACTTGGCATTGTTGTAAGTCTTAACCTTGAAGCTTGCTGTTCTGCCCTTTAAGCTTACCGGTGCATCCCAATTAAAATTCGCTGTGAAGGTGTTCTTTTTTCCTTTAATTGTCTTATATGAGGAAATTCCCTGAACAGTTGTTGTCAACTGAATACCCTTGGCACCTTTTGGCTTCTTGCCAAGAGTTACGGTAACTGTGAACTTTGTCTTATATTTATATCTCCACTCGCTGTAATTGAAATACTTTGTTACCTTTACATTTGAAACTTTTATGGACTTGATTACCGGTTTTACTGCAGGTCCCATTTCAACATTTTTGAATACCGCCGGATTTCCCTCAACAGTTATACCGTCAGGTGCATCAAGAGCAGGATTATCTACTTTTAGTTTTCCATAGAACTTGAAAGTGTATTTCTTTTTAGGTTTCATTCCTTTTGCTTTAATGCACTTGCCATCATTCCAGCCATTTATAATTGTTGCAAAATTTTTGTTTACTCCAACTACTTCCAGACGAGAAGTTCTTCCGCTGTCTGCAGCACTTACATTTATTGAGTTGATATTGAATTTGTTAGGATACGTAGTAATCTTCATATCAACTGGACGAGCTGCGAAATCGCTGAGAAATGCAACTTCTATCATTTCATCTTTATCTGGAGTTTCTACATAAACTTTCAGCTTAAAGGTTCCTAGGTACAGGCCGCCTCCTGCACTTAATCCAATCATTCCGTATGAAACGTTCCCATTGGTCACCCACTTCTGTTTGATTTCTACTGGATATCTGTCTCTTAGGTGCGTGTAATCTACGAAAGCTTTACCACTTTTAATGATTTCGTTAGAGACACTAAATTCTTTATAGTTTGCACCATCTGGCAGCTCTATTCTGCAAAAAACGCTGTCGTCAACAACCTTCTTGCCGAAAACATCTGTTGTAAAGGATATCTTCACACCGTTGTCGTATGTCTTGGAATACTTATAATCTGCATCATTTTTGTTAACTGTCGCTGCACTTGCAACCACTGCTGTTGCAGCGATCATAATAGTTGTCACTGCCAGAATAAACATCAGTCTCAATATTCTACCCTTTTTCATCTTCTTTTCCTCCTTTTGAAAATCAACTGCACTAAAAAGTATAATTATAATCTTTCTGCTTTTTTCAGAATCCTGTCAGTCTGAAAAACATCAGTTCATTTGCTGATCCGTCCTCTCGCTGCTGTGTCAGCAGGATCAAAAGAGAGCCATCATCTAAAAGCTGCATATCTTCCAGCCATGGATAACTGACGCCAAATATATCATCTGTAGAAATGGCACCCACATGGGTTCCGTCTTTTGCCCAGAATTGTATTTTCCGCATATTTCCGTCTGCCGCTACAAAACCATTTTCTGTTTCTGCCATGCCCGTGATGGAACCAAGCCTGTCTGGAGAACCAATGTCTGCTCCGCCTAATTCCAAAAGCTGATTGCCTTCATAATCATAGACAATAATTTTTGTGCCTCCGTCTTCCGCAGCCATGGAACCGGCAACCATAATATGGTCATTTGTGATCTGGACGTCATCTATCATAGAAAATGGTCCCTTGCGTTCATCATCTTTATTTAATCCGGTCAGTATCCACGGTTCAGCTGTCAGGTTACCGCCCTGATTCACAATCTTCTGCGTATCGCTGTTCACCCAGAAACTGATTCCCCATTCTCCGGACGGATGCATATTCAAATCGCCGTCTATCGTTGTCTGAAGCACCTTTTTGCCGTCTTTTACACCAATCACATCCTGGATTCCCGGTGAAAGATACAGCATTCCGCTGTTGTCCCCGGAGAGATATTCACAATCTCTTTCCAGTTCCATTGAGGAAACAAATTCGAGTCCACTTTCTGAATACTTGTAAGTATCCAGCTTATTCTCCAGCAAATGGTATACCTGATCGTCATGTTTTACAAACTGGTGATCCATAATCTGCATGACACCCTGTGCTTCTTTAAATGGTATATATTCCGGAACGATCGTATAAAAACCTACCATCTGTTCTGTCAATACAGGCTCAACAGGCTCTCCCTCCCATGGCCACGGTGCGTCTTCATTTCCTTCATCTTTTAATTCCATCACAATGCCTTCCAGCAATTCTTTGACAGAATCACTTGCTACCTCTCCTTCTACTCTGATATCATAAGACGTACCTGACTGCTCATGGCGATACATATACGTGCACCTTCCGGAATCATTTTCCGGCATTACCGCATACTCTGCATTCCCTATTGATACAGTCTCTGCTTTTCCTTCCGCATATTCCTTTAAATCCACACCGAAGGCAATCAGACCCTTCCGGTATTTATATGCATCTTCTTTTGTTGCTTCTATATAAATGCTGTTCCCGGAATCATCTGCTGTTTCTCCGTCAAAAAATCTGACGTAAGAGTAATCATCATCTTCCTGCATTCTTTCTTTGTCGTACTTCCATTCTTCCGGATAATACACAGTAAATAAACCAAGTTTCAGACTTTCCCTGCCCTGGAAGTCCTGATCAGATTCTGTTTCTGTCTGCACGGTTGTTTCTGTCTGCATAGCTGTTTCTGTCTGCATAGCTGTTTCTTTTTTTTCTTCTCCAGGTTCTTTTTTCTCTCCACAGGCAGTTGTCAGCAGGACACTTGTCATGATACACAGCACAAACCACATTTTCTTTTTCATGGGCTCTTCCCTCCTTTCACCATTTATGTCTTTTTCATTTATTTACTGTCACTTTTCACACAATGAAATGTATAGTAATCTTCGTCATCGCTGTAATCTACTTTCAAAGTATCATCGTCATTGATCGTTACGGAAAGAGACGGATTTTCTGATTCGATCATACAGTAGCCCATTGCAACTGACCACGGGAATGTCCCAATCTCCTCGCCTTTATAAACAACTGCTACATTGCGGTCATCTTTGAAGTTAAGACGCAGTGCATCACTGATATTCTCTACGCCTTCCATAGATGTCTGCGGTCCGTCTCCTAAAAGTTCTTCCACACTTTCAGCAGCCCACTCACCTATGACCACTTTCTCTTCCTTTGTCAGATAGCGAGCCGGATCCATGGCATCCGTTCCTTCCTTTGCGAAAATCACTTTTACTCCCATTCCGAGCATATCGTCAAAAGAAATGTTGTTTTCTCCGATGGTTCCGACCATTTCTTCTCCTTCGATAGTTAAGCTAAACTTGTCATCTTTTGCAGACCATTTTCCATTTCCGGTAACTTCTCCTACTGAAAAAGAAACTTTTCCGCCATTTTTTACCTCAAATTCGAAAGCTCCCCCAAAGGTTTCATCCACACTGACAGACATTCCTATCATCTGGGCGGACACTGCTATCCATTTTCCTTCATACGGACTTGCCTCTCCTGCTGTTTTTCCACAGCCGGCCAGTGTTATCATACTAACAATAAATGCAAACAAAAATAATAAATTCCATTTTTTCTTCATAACTCTCGCTCCTTCCCTTACTTATTTTTTGTAAAAAACGGAGTCAGTAATTCTGCCACCTTACTGATCGGCATTGTCTGTAAGATCACTTTACCCGGTCCTCTGACAACAGTATTAAAAACGCCCTCTCCGCCGACCAGCATATTTTTCACTCCTTTTACTGCTACAACATCCATTGTGCAGGTTTCTTCCATTGCTGCCAAATACCCTGTACTGATCAGGATTTCCTGTCCGGCATCCAACTCATACTCCACGGCATGCCCGTCAATTTCTACAAATGCAGTTCCATTTCCACTCAGTTTCTGCATAATGAAACCTTCCCCGCCAAACATACCTTTTCCTAATTTTTTCTGGAAATGCATGGACAGTTCCACTCCTTCTTCTGAAGCAAGGAATGCACTCTTCTGCACGATCATAGAATGACCGTCTCTGATATCCAGTGCTTTGATCGCTCCCGGAAAACTTGATGCAAATGCAATCGTTCCGTCTGCACCTTCTGCGGTATATCTGTTTTGAAACATAGAATCACCTGACATCAGCCTGCCGAACATTTTTTTCATTCCGCCTCCGGAGATTGTCTCCATTTTCATATTCGGACTCATCCAGCTCATGCTTCCGCTTTCTGTGATCATGGATTCTCCTGCTGATAATTCACATACAACAACCGGTAAATTTCCTCCTAATATTTCATACTTTTTCATAGTAAATTTCTCCTTCCTTTTTTTGTTTTGTTTGCTTTTCTGGTTTCGTCTGGTTTTGCTTTCCGTTTTCCTGTAATGAAAGCATAACAGATCCAGAAAATAAATGATATGGTCGCCATTCGTATTTTTGGCCTGATTTTCCAAAATACGAATGATTAGTATACTATATGTTGTTTTCTTTGTTTTGTGAAAACTATATATAGATACCTCTCATTTTTCTTCAGAAACCTGAAATATATCCGGAAATAAAAAAAGAGCCTGTACGACTCTTTTTTTACTCTACCTGATTGTATGTCAGCTTATCCAGCTGATTGCATTTACGAAACAGGTCTATGTAAAGCATTAATTCTTCCCTGGCTGTTATTCCCAGTTTTCGGTTCATGTTTGTATTATGCTTTCTCGCAGTTCCAATACTGATATAAAGCAGCGAAGCTATTTCCTGGATCGTATATCCTTCAATATAATACTGAAGAACTTTTCTTTCTGCCGGAGTCAGCGTTTCCACACGCAAGGCAAATGCTTCAAGCATTTCTTCTATATTCGGAGGAATTCCACCATTTTCCAGTTTTTCTGTATTTCTTTTTGTCTGCATAAAATCAACCAGTGCATCCACTTCTGAGATTCCCGACAGATTCCCGTCTGTCAGCGTATCATCCTGCAGTGCTTTTAAACTCCGCAAAATCGGTTTTACAAAACGGTTTGACATAGTGATGGAAAGAAGCAACAGGAGAAAAAGAAAGATCAACGTACCGGTAATCCAGGCTCTTCTGTTTTCTGCTGTTAATTTTTCATAATTCGCTTCGGACATCAATGTCAGTACCGCCAGCGGCATTCCATTGCAGCTTTTGAGGTTAAGCAGTTCATGCCTGCCTATATACTTTCTGAAAGCAGCGGAATAAGTGTTATAATGCTTTCCATTCTTCACGGTCATCGTTCCGGTTGGTGAAAGATGAGTTTCTTTTGTGTCCCCGAACATTGCTTTATCCAGATAAATTTTCCCTTTTTCGTCCATTGGAGCCACTACTGTCACCATATTTCCATAGGATCCTTCTACCATAGGATAGGAAAGTCTGAAATATAGATTGCTCATCTCCATACCACACAGACCCCGCACTTTTCCGGTGCTGTCTAAAACCGGCACATATAAAAGCTGTACATCTTCCCATGTATCCTTCAGTTTGAGCCGATCGGTCCACAGACAGCTCTCTGCCAGCCGGTTTCCTTTAAATTTCATGATCTGTTCATAGCCTGACAATGCAGATGTATCAAACTCTAAATTCCAACGGTTATGGAGCTGTACCTGCTCTGCCCTTGCAATATAAGCATTTCCCCTGAAAAAAACCACGTGCTGTTTGCTTGTATTTACTGCCTTTAAATCAGACAGCCGCAGGTAGATTCCCATGCGTGATGTGTCTGCGTACTCCGTTTCCGTATTTACCGTTGCATTTAATATAACAAAAACTCCGCTGCAATACTTCACATCCAGTGCTGATCTCAGTGAAGAATACAAAGTTGCCTCCAAATCCATAATTAACTGAGGATTGTCATTTAAATCGGAGAATGCTTTTCCATTGGCTGTCAAGTATTGACTTAACTCTTTTGTGATTTCTTCTGATAGAGAAATGCTTCTCGCCATCATAATGTCGGTCTGCTCTGTCATGGCAGACACCGTATTTTTCTGCTGGGCAGACAACATTTCCCCTACTTTCAAATCCATTCCCGGAATGACTCCCAAAATACTCATCAACAGAACTGCTGCCGAAAAAAGGGTCAGAATCACTACACACCAGTAAACAATCAGTCTTTGCTGCATACAGATGCTTTGTTTCCTTATTCCTTTTATGATTTTCCATAAATTTTTTCTCTTTTTCCTCATACGCCCGTCGCCTCTTCTGATTCATCCGGTCAGACATTATTGTGTGTATGCCACTTTGAAATCCGCTAATGTCTCTTTGACAAGTTTATCTATATTTTCCGGTTTGTTTATGCACTGCTGACGCTTTACTGACAATACTTTCCTGACAAGTTCTTCAAACCTTGTTTCCAGATCCAGATAGGAATCCAGCTGCGGAGCCGTATAAAATGTATAATTCTCCTGCGTATCCAGAAAAGCCTGATAAAGCGAGACATACATCGGATCACTCAGCTCCTTGATCGCTTCCGGAAGGCAGGCATCAAAAGCCTCCTGCTTTACCGGCATATATCCAAGACTGGTTACAAATTCCACATTTTTCCGGGTTTCTGTCAGCCATTTAAGAAAGGTGATGCAGGCTTTTTCTTTGTCCGGTGTGGATTTTACAGTACAGATACCGGCACCCCGCTGCATGACCATCTTTTCCCCTGTGGAAAATACAGGACATGGCATGGCGACAATCTCTATTTTTTCTGATGTGTTATCTTCATAGGTAACTTCATCAGAATAGTACAGAACACTGGCAGAGGAAGCCACTGACACGATGGAATCTCCCGTGCGTAAAGGTTCTGTCGCATAACCGCTGCGAAGCCATACACCTCCGGACAGTGCCGCTTTTGCATAAGGCTCCCATGCCGTTTCAAATTCCGGTCCAAAAGCCAGATTTTCTCCTTTAAAGAAATTTTCGCCTAATGACTCTACGCCTACCTGAAAATAGTTAAAATGATAATCATGAACAAAAAAATTCTTTCCGTCATGCGGGATCTTTGGTGTCTTGTTATCTGTCCATTCAGCATATTGTTCTGACATCGCAAAGAGCCCTTCCCATGTTCTTAAATCTTCGATATCCGCCCCTGTTTCTTTTGCAAAACGGTCAAATGCCGTTTTATTGACAAACATAACTTCCGTTGATTTTGCTACCGGCAAAATAGAAAGTCTGTCGTGAATGACACCTTCTTCCAGAAAAGCAGGAATAAACTCGTCCAGTTCTTCTTTCGTAAAATAATCGCAGTAATCTACAAGAACGGTGTCATCCGGCATAGCCAAAACAGTTTTCGGATAGGAAACAAACATATCCGGCAGTTCGGAAGCTCCCGGATCTCCAAATGCAGATGCCAGTACATTTTCATGTATTGTATTCGTGTTCGTAACACTGCCAACCTGTACCCATATATTTTCCTCTTTTCCAATCGTTTCGTTAAACTGATCAATCAGATCATTTAAGGGTGATTCTGTCTGTCCGCCATATACATGCCACAATGTGACAGTGATCGGATCTTTCGTTTTTTTCTGCCCGCACCCTGTAAAGATCAGGACTGCGATCACTGCCAGAGACAGGCAGATCCTTTTCATAACAGATCTCATGTTTATCTTTTCTCCTTCCGGGACTGCAGCTTACAGACTGTCCAGAACTGCAGTCATATAGCTGGATGAAATGGTATTGTAAATGAAACAGTCGATCAGACCCGTTTTTTTACATTCTACTACTTTTTTTGCGGTCTCTGCATTTGCTTTCTCATCTACTGTAAAAATAAATTTACAGTTTGGAGCATACCTACGCACTTCCCGGCAGATTGCCAGACGTTCTTTTAATGACCACAATGCTTGACCTGTAATTTCCATCATCAGAATATGCGGCTGAATGACTCTGCATAATTCTGCTGTTTTATCCGGTGTGTCTGACATCTCAATAAAAAAATCAGAATCATAGGATTTGAGCACCTTTGCTATGGCATCCGAAAATAAATAATTCTGCATATCGATAACGACCTTTCTCACACTCTGTTCCCTCCCTGTTTTTTACACTCGTTTCACTTTTACATACTACTATGATATCTGTTTTTTGAGACTTAAGCACTACCCAGATGGGTAGTAAAATGTACTTTTGCAAAAAAATCCCATTGCCTCACTATCAGGAAAGCAATGGGATTTTTCATTTTTTAAAATCCGTTTATAATCAGATTTTTCTTTGTAACAGCTACCGCCAGTTTTGTTTTGGAATCAAAATTTGTTTTCTGCAGCATATTTTTAATATGCCATTTTACTGTCTCCGGTGATATGCACAAACTTTCTGCGATTTTTTTGTAGGATTCTCCTTCCACCACTAATCGCAGGACAGCCAGTTCCCCCTGTGTAAAATCACAACTTTTCGCCGTTCCGATCATCACCGTCGGCGGAGCGTCCGGATAGACACTCTCTCCTTTCATCGTGCGGTCCATAACCTCCAGCAGCTCTTCTTTTCCGGCATCTTTATACCAAAAACTTTCTACTCCTGCTTTATGTGCCCTCTCAATAAAACTGCACTCTGCTAAAGAAGTCACGATAATTATCTTTATCTGAGGCATCGTTTTTTTAATCTGCTCTGCTGCCACAAGACCGCTCTCATCATCCTCTGTACAGACATCCATCAGGACAAGTTCACACCTGCTCTGTCTGCACACAGTTTCTGCCATAGCTGCATTTGTGATGGAAGCTTCCAGAGAGTATCTCCCACTGGACTGAATATAATTTTCCATATCTTCCCTTGCCATACGCTGATCTTCCACGATAAGTACCCGTATCATCTCCACACCTCCCTTAAAAGCTTAACGGTTATCGAAAACCGTGGGGCTGCAGTGATCCTCATGCTGCCTCCACATTGCTCCACCCTTTTTCGTATACCGGATAGCCCTCCGCCTTCTTTGATGTTTTTTTCCGGTTTCTGTCCATTATCCGTGAGCACCATGACCCACTCCTGCTCTTCAATACTGAATTTCACATACAGTTCGCTTGCTCCTGCATGGCGGACACAATTGGAAAGTGCCTCTAAAAGTATGATATCCATCAGTTCAGATATATGAGATTCCCAGACTTTTTCTCCTGTATAAATGATTTTTACTCCCAGAACTTTCGCCCTTTCCTGCACCTGCCTGTGCAGCTGTTCTCCTTCAACAGACTCATTATCCTTATTCAGCAGGTCTAATGTCTGCTTCCATTGCGAGAGAAACATATCACGATCTTCTTCGGATTCCCGCATCAACATTCGCTGTGTTGCCAGCACGCTGTATCCCAGATTATCATGCACTCTCATTTTCATAGATAATGTCTCTTCTTCTCTGGTCAGAGTTACGACATTTTTGGAAAGTGCTTTCATAGCCACCGACATTTCCTGAAGCTTCTGATTTTCTTTTTTTAACAATGCCTTGCTCTGACATAATTCTGATACTTCTGAAGCAAGGAACTGAGAAAATCGATCTCCATCTGCCGTAATGATCCCTTTCTCTGAAAATTTCCATACGCTTCCGTCTGAAAAGCAGTATACTTTCAGATCAAAATCATAAAATACATGATCTTTAAGAGGCCGTCTCAGTGCTTCCCGCAATTCTGTGATGTTCTGGATATCCCTGCCTGCCAGATTCCGGCAAAGCTGATACATTTTCCGGTTCATCAGTTTCGGCATTCCGTTCCTGTCAAAAAATCCGATTCCGCTCGGCAAATTGTCCAGACTTTCCTGAATCGCATTTTCCCTCAGACAGTTTGTGCGACGTTTATAAATTCCAAATGCCTGTATTCCCGCAAATAAAAATCCGCAGATCCCCATAGCGATCAGGATTCCATACGGCATTTTTAAGAATACCATGAAATCCTCTTCTCCATAAACTCCCCGCCGCACGCATAACCCGGACGTTATCAGGAAAGCAGCTATAAGCAACAGGCTGTCCTGCAGCATCGCCTTTTTTTTTCTTTCCCCTGTTCCCTCACAGATGAGCAGAATCATATACAGCAATGTCAGAAAAATGAAACTCCAGACTGCCATGATCCGATATTCCGGCGGACAGCTTCCAAATGCTTTCATCATTCATCATGACCTCCTTTCAGTACCAGGGAAAGCAGCCATGCACCGTCAAAATCCTGCTCTGCATAAGCCTGGTATCGTCCGGCAACTTTTTGCAGATTTGTTTTACATTCCACACTCAAAGACATAAGAATCTCTTCATCCCTGCGTTTGAGATTCAGGGTGAATGCCGACAGATCTTCGAGTGATTCTTCAATGACTGCCTCAAGAAAATCATAAATCTGCATGGCATCCTCACTTCGGATTTCATCCAGAGAAGTGACAAAAGCTGCTTCCACATGATTCCATTCCAGACTCCTTATCGTTTCCCTGAAGCATAATTCCAGTTCTCTTATCGGAAACACTTCACTCTGCTCTGCAATGAGGATAAGATTGCTGCGTCTTTTTATATAGGCTCCGATCACAACAATTTTCCCTAATATTTTTTTCCTTTCCTTCTCATTTTCTTCCATGGCATATGCTTCCATGAATTTCGCCAAAAGCGTACTCTGTCTTGCTGTTTGTTTCTGTATTTTATCATACAGCTGATTCTGGACGGAAAGTTTTTCTACTTGTTTTTTTGTTCTCAGATTTTCTTCTTCAATCAGATTTGCATCTTTTAATTCTTCTTTACGGTCTTCCAGCTCTTTTAAAATTTCCTGTAGTTCTGAGAGATTTTCTTTCCATAAGACATAGCCTCCCCAGATTGGTTTCCCTGACAGCCGAATTCCATTTTCCGACATGACAGGTCTTTGGATTACCTGTTTTGCGATCTTTGGTGCAATATATTCAGAACCCTGAGACTGATAAATGCATTTTCCATTCTGGTCTGTGATCTGTGCCGAAATGGTAGATGCTGCAAATAACTGTGCATATCCTGTATTGGAGGGGATCAGTCCGGACTGGATGCAGCTTTCAATGATCAAAGCAAACAGAAGGCACAATGTGGCTGTCATATCTTTTGAAACTATTTTCCAGAAAGGCAGATCAAGATAATAAGCAATGCTGTAAGCCGCCGCCACTCCATAAGCGGCAAAAGGCAACCAGCCCATTTTTTTATTTTTAATTTTCCTGCATCTTAACAGAATGATCAAAAGTGCCGCCAGTGCACATCCAAGCTCCCATGCGATTACAATATAATACCCTCTTCCATATCCATAAACTCCTGTTTTATAAGAAGACACTTCTCCAAGTTTTCCCTTCGGAAAGGTAAAAACCAACTGGTGCATATCATTTGTTAATACAATTCCGATCAGAAAAAGTGCAGGAAGAAACAGTAGCCATCGTCTTTTTGGTAATTTATAGCCCTCCGGCTGCCGTATATAAAAGGCCAGATAAAGACTGACCGTAGGGATCAGCAGCATAGGTATATAGTAAAAATACCAGGCGTATCGCCAGGCTGTCGGCATCTCGTCCGATATTTCAAATTTGCACATCCGGATAAACATCCAGAAAATCATCATTGCTGCGATTGCAGTCAGGCAACGACGGATTTCTTTCTGGATAATCCTTTTCCGGAAAGAGATCGCCCACACCACATAAAGTCCTATATAAATAAAAGGTCTTAAAAGACGGCAGGCGGATTCCAGATAAGGATCTGCAACCGACACATAATGAAGCAGAACTGCAGTGCACACGCACAGTGCCACACTTCCGGCATATAATGTAAACTTCTTTTTCTCTGACACTGCTCCTGCTCCTTCCTGTTATGATTTACCATTATGTTCTTCACTGTTTCATAACTTCCCCCTTATTTTCTTCTGTCAAAGATCTGATCCAGTACCTCCATAATAGCATCAATGCTGATCGGTTTTGCGATATGGGCATTCATTCCGGCTTCAAGAGCTTTCTTTTTATCTTCCTCAAACGCATTTGCCGTCATGGCAATGATCGGAATATTGGCTTTTTTATTATTGTCAAGTGTGCGGATTTCTCTTGTTGCCATATAACCATCCATCTTCGGCATCTGAATATCCATCAAGATCGCATCATATCTGGATTCTTCTGCAGATCCCATTCTTTCCACAGCATCTGTTCCGTCTTCTACGGAATCCACAATAAGCCCTGCTTCCTCCATGATTGCAGCTGCGATCTCTCGGTTCAGTTCATTGTCCTCAACTAAAAGCACTCTTTTTCCGGCATGGTTATAATGTTTCTTTTCAACTGCTGCATCTTTTTCCGTCCCGACTGCCTGCTGCATCAGTGCTGCTCTGAGTTCGGACATAAACAGCGGTTTGGATACAAACGCAGTAACTCCTGCTTCTTTTGCTTCCTCCGCAATATCCGCCCAGTCATACGCAGTAAGAATGATGATCGGTGTGTCATTTCCGATCACTTTTCGTATCCTTCTGACTGTTTCAATACCATTCATATCCGGCATTTGCCAGTCGATAATATATGCTTTGAATTCTTTTTTTATCTCGCAGGCTTCTTTTGCACGCAGTACAGCTTCTTTACCGGAAGTAGTCCAGTCTGCCAGCATTTCTATATCACGCAGCATCTTGCAGACACTCATACAGGTATTGGCATCGTCATCCACAACCAGTGCTCTGGCTCCCTGCAGTTCCGGAACCGATTTGTATTTTACCGTTTCGCCGGTAATCTTACATTCGATAGAAACAATAAACTCAGAACCTTTTCCGACTTCACTGTTTACCGTGATGGTTCCTCCCATCATATTGACAATGTTTTTGGAGATTGCCATTCCAAGACCGGTTCCCTGGATCCCGCTCTTTGTAACTGTCTGTTCTCTCGCAAATGCATCAAAGATATGCTCCTGAAATTCTTCTGACATCCCTATGCCATTGTCTTTCACACTGAACGAATAACTTGCATATCCTTCTTTGCTGCATGGATTTTCACTGACCCGGATATTGATCATACCGCCGACTGACGTAAATTTTACTGCATTTCCAACGATGTTGAGAAGCACCTGATTCAGCCGAAGCTTATCAATGACAACATCCTCATGTACCACATTCTGCGTGTCTATATATAACTCCTGCTGTTTTGCCGCAATACTACCCTGAATAATAACCCTCAGATCATGAAAGACATCCGGAAGATGCACTTTGACTTCTTCCAGTTTGACATTACCGCTCTCGATCCGGCTCATATCCAGCACATCATTGATCAGACTTAAGAGATGACGGCTCGATATACTTATTTTCTTCAGATACTCCATCACCAGATCTTTATTATCAATATGCGTTGTTGCCAGAGCTGTAAATCCGATCACAGCATTCATTGGCGTGCGGACATCGTGTGAAATACTGTTCAGGAAATTTGTCTTCGCTTTGTTGGCATGTTCTGCTGCTGCCAGTGCATTTCTCAGCTCTCTCTCCTGCTCCAGTTCTTTCTCTTTTTCTTTCGTGATATCCCGGTTTGCCAGCAACACTGCCCTGATATTCCCGTCACTGTCAAAACGCTGCGGTACGATCACGGAAAGAAGCCATGTGCCCTTTTCCATCTGGCTTGTATAAGTCAGTGACTGCTGTCCCTTCAGTCGCTGTGCCACGGTGTCCATGTCAATAAATTCCAGAAAACCTTCCCGATACTCAGATGTCAGCATCTCATTTATATGATTTTGCTGAATCTTTTTGGATAAGATCTGATCTCCGGAAAGCATAGAAGTATCCCCGGAAGTCTTTATCATCTCTACTTTATCCTTTTCCAGATCAAACAGGACGATAGATGCGTACGCTGTACCGAGTGCATTGATGATCCTCATACGTTTCTGACTCTGTTTCAGCGTAACCTTTTCCAGATTACTCTTGATCAGCAAAAACAGCAGATATACAAGAATTGCCACAGCCGTGTACAATCCACAGACAACCGTCCGTGCCATAAATATCTGTGATGCCGGAAAGAATATATAGATCGCATATTCTTTCATTTTATCTTTATGGCCGTACCAGATCTTATGATCTAGTTTTATGCGGATGATCCTGCTTTCATTTCCTTCCGGCCTGCTGTTGTAATATTTCCGCATTTCCTGCATGGTCTTTCCAAGCAGTGTTTCCTGATTGGTACTGACAACCGTATCATCGAGGCATACCATGATCACACCATGCATATTGACCAGAAAATCTGAAAAAACAGATTCCAGTGTCATATCATCCAGTGTATTGCTGTTTTTTTCTGCATAGGCGATCACCAGACCTTCGGCATCCTGACGCGGCACAACTGCAAGATCATACTCCTCACGGTTCACCGTAATGCGTTCTGTGTAGGTTGCTTCCGGATGTTCCAGAACTTCTTTTACATAACCTTTGCCGATAATTTCGTTCCACAGATTTTCCGAATCCAGATTCTGCTGTCCCTGAAGCACTACATTCAGATTTTTATCAGATACAAAGACACCGCTCAGTCTCTGTTCCGTAATGTATTCATCCAGATCCTGCTGTCCGTATTTATTAATTTTACTCAGATTTGTGCCCAGTTCCTTTGTTTTATCCAACAGCCGCACCAGACTTTTTACCCTGTCATTTGCCGTATAATTATCATAATCCTGCAGTTTATTTTTGGCAACTAAAGTTGTCTTATCCAGTGTCTCACTCAGCTCTCTTCGGTCTAATCCCGTAAAGATTCCCCATACGATCATCCCGACCAGAATCAACACGATCAAAAGGATTCCGGATATTCCCGGGCGTTTTTTACTTTTCATCGGAACCTCCTCTTATCACAACTTTCTCCGCATCAAGTCCATATTTTTCTGCAATACTGCCAATCGTACCATCTTCACTCATTTCTTTTATCAGCCCGTTTATCTTCTGGGTAAGCTCCTCATGCGTCCCCTTTTGAAATGCAATGCCTATTTTTGAAATATAAGGACTTTCATCCAATAATCGATATTTGCCCTTTCCATTTATAATAAGTTCATTCAGCAAAGCTTCATGTCCTGCAATCGCATCGACATATCCTTTGCGAAGTGCTGCAAACATATCTTCCGTTGTCGCAAAGCAGTTCACCTGCTTTACTTCCGGCAATGCAGAGTCGATCGTATGAAAAAAGAGTTCAGCTGCTCTTGTCGTATCCTGTACTCCAACATTCTTCCCGAGAAGATCATCGAATGTCTGAATATCACTGTCAGAAGCAACTGCGATCACCTGACGGCTGTACAGATAAGGTCCCGCCCACTGATAATCGTTTTCCCGGTCATTCATAGAATAGCAGCTCCAGATACAGTCTATCGTACCGTCCGCAAGGCAGGTGTGTTTTTCACTCCACGTAATAAACTTAAAATCTGGTTCATACCCAAGTTCATGAAATACTTTCGATGCGATCTCAATGTCAACGCCGGTATAATTTCCGTCCATGTCAAGATAAGAATACGGCTCAAATTTATCAATGCCCACTGTTATCTTCTGCAGACTGCCATCCGACTCCTGCTCCTTCTGGTTACTGCAGCCACATACGATGCTTATCACAAAGACGAAAACTCCAAGTAACATCAGATTTTGCTGACGGCTGTGCAAAAATTTCCGATATTTTCGATTTCTGGCTGTTCTTTTTTCAAAATTCATGTAGTTACTCCCTTTTATCTGCACGGTTATATGATTTTTCCTGTAAAACTGTAATATTCCTATTATATAATATCTCCTTGATACGGTCAATTTAAAATCCTCTGTTTTTCTGATAAAAGGAAAAGGAATACTTTTGTTAGTTTTATCTAACTTCCTTTTGAAAAAAACCGCATGAAAACGAAATTCGTATCACACGGTTTCAACAAATATTTCTGACATTACCCAATCACACTTACACCAAATGGCATAATTCTGGTATATCCCCTACATGCTCTGCAAAATAATCTGCTCCGTCCAATTCTCCCTGATCACCATATCCATACAGACATCCGGCAAACAGACTGCCACAGGATCTGGCACACTCCAGATCCTGTTTTCTGTCTCCGATCACCAGATAAGGGCCTGGATATTCCCGGATAATATCCTGCACAATCTCCGTTTTTGGATGAAATCCATAGGATTCGCAGTCATAAAATCGCTCGAACCATCGTTTCATACCAAATTCTTCCCAGTGTGCCTTTCGATATGCCGTTTTACAGTTACTCAGGACTAGAAGATAATATCCCTGATTTTTCAGCGTCGTAAGCATCTTTTCTGCTCCCGGATACCACACGGCCTTATGTTTTCTGACCTGTTCGATCATCCGCTCGCCCACCATTTTGCTTGCCTGATCTTTATATTTCTGATCCAGTTCCGGCATAAAAGTGTCCCACATTTCTTTGCTGTTCAGTCCAAGCCATCCGGCAATCTTTGAAGATGCTATCTTTTGTTCTTCTGCGACTTTCTGTTCTGTCAGCCACTGATAAGTTTCTCGAAATGCCGGTTCATAAATTCCAAGTGTCTGGTGAATCGTCCCGTCATAATCAAATATGATCGTTTTTATCATCCTTTATTTCCTCATTCTTAAAGCTGTTTCATCAGATTGACCATCTCAATCGCAGACAATGCACAGTCATATCCTTTATTTCCTGCCTTGCTTCCTGCACGTGCAATAGCCTGCTCAATATTCTCAGTTGTGATTACTCCGAATAATACCGGAACTCCGGATGCAAGTCCAACCTGTGCGATTCCTTTGGCAGCTTCGCTGCACACCAGATCATAGTGTGATGTATCGCCGCGGATGACTGCTCCCACGCAGATCACTGCATCATACTTTCCGGACTGTGCCATCTTCTGTGCAGTCAGCGGAATTTCAAATGCTCCCGGTACCCATGCAGCAGTAATATTCTCTTCTTCGACTCCATGTCTTACCAGTCCGTCAACTGCACCTCCCAGTAATTTATTGACAATAATCTCATTAAATCTCGCCGCTACGATACCGACTTTCATTCCCTGCGGTGCTACTACTTTTCCTTCTACCAAATTGATCTGTCTCATGATTTTTCCTCCTGTTATTGTGAACTTAATATTTTTTTATAAATTGATGTGAGTGTCAAAAGTCCCCAACTATGATGCCTACGGATTGTTCCGTGCATCGCACTCCCACAATCCTCTCCGGTATTCGCATATCGTGGGATTATCATCCCACTTTTATGTCTACGCTCCGCTTCGGTCGGAGCAAAACGAACATCCACTGGATGTTCTGCTCCATATCGGGGCGGGTCCCAAGGTCTTTCATCCACCTATGAGCAAGCTCATGTGGATTTAGACCTTTTGACCCTGGCATCATAAATTGATCGCTTTGAAAATATGTCCCATCTTTTCCTGTTTTGTTCTCATATATTTCAGGTCATATTTCTGCGGCGGAATCTCCAGCGGTACTCTTTCATTGATCTTCAGTCCGAACCCGCCAAGTCCGTAGACCTTATCCGGATTGTTCGTCAGTAATCTCAAAGATTTTACACCAAGGTCTGATAAAATCTGTGCCCCGATCCAATACTCGCGAAGATCCGGTGCAAACCCTAATTTTACATTTGCTTCCACAGTATCGTATCCCTGCTGCTGAAGTGCATATGCTTTTATCTTATTGATCAGACCGATGCCTCTGCCTTCCTGCCGCATATAAAGAATGATTCCTCTGCCTTCTGCTTCTACCTGACGCATCGCAGTCTGAAGCTGAAGACCGCAGTCACATCGAAGTGATCCAAATGCATCTCCGGTCAGGCACTCCGAATGTACACGGCAGAGCACATCTTCACCATCTCCGATCTCACCTTTTACCAGTGCAAGATGATGTTCTCCTGTAATATCATTGATATATCCATGAATTTTAAAATCACCGTACTGTGTCGGGAGATCTGCAACCGCCTCTTCTTTTACGTGTTTTTCATGTACTCTCATATAATCCTGCAGATCACGGATTGTGATAAAGGTCAGATTGTGTTCTTTTGCCATTTCCCACAGCTGCGGTGTGCGCATCATGGTACCGTCTTCTTTCATGATCTCACAGCACACACCGCATTCTTTCAGTCCGGCCATTCTCATAAGATCCGTCGTTGCCTCTGTGTGACCGTTTCTTACCAGAACACCGCCTTTTCTGGCAATAAGAGGAAATACATGTCCCGGTCTTCTGAAATCTTCCGGTTTTGCCTCCTCGTCCACACATTTTCGGATCGTATAAGAACGCTCTGCTGCCGAGATACCGGTCGTTGTGTCTGCATGATCCACTGCCACCGTAAATGCAGTTCCGTGATTATCGGTATTTTCAGCAACCATCGGCGGAAAATTCAATTTTGCCGCAATTTCCGCACTCATTGGTGTGCAAATCAGTCCTTTCGCATAAGTTGCCATAAAATTAATATTTTCCTGCGTTGCAAATTCTGCCGCACAGATCAAATCTCCTTCATTTTCTCTGTCCGGATCATCGGTAACCAAAATGACTTTTCCTTCCCTTAAATCTCTCAGTGCTTCTTCAATGGTATTGTACTGATTGTTTTGTGACATAATAAATATCCTCCTCTTAAAATCCGAATTTCTCCAGAAATTCCATCGTAATTCCGGATTCTTTTTTCTCTTCTTCGTTTTTCTGAATGCCAAGCAGCCTTTCTACATATTTTCCGATCACATCATTTTCCAGATTAACCGGATCACCCGGCACTTTTTCCAAGAGTGCAGTTTCTTCTCCCGTATGCGGAATGACCGAAACCTGAAAACCCGTTTCATCTACTTTCGCTACCGTCAGGCTGATCCCATCGATACAAATGGAACCTTTTTCTACGATCAGATGCAAAATCTGCGGTGATGTTCCGATCGATACCCAGATAGCATTTTCTTCCCGGATCATGGAACGGATCACACCGGTTCCGTCAATATGGCCGCTTACGATATGTCCTCCGAATCTGCCATCGGCAGCTATCGCACGCTCCAGATTTACTTTGCTTCCGGCCCTGCTGCTTCCAAGACTGCTCCTTCGGATTGTCTCTGCCATTACATCTGCGGTAAATCCATCCGACTGAAGCGATGTAACGGTCAGGCATATGCCATTTACGGCAATACTGTCACCAATCTTTGTGCCTTCCAGTACTTTTTTCGCTTTCACTGCCAGAACTCCGGATTCTCCTGTCAGCTGTATATAGCGGATTGTTCCTTTCTCTTCTACGATTCCTGTAAACATGACTCCTCCTGTTCTTTTCCACACACCTGACATGTGATTCGGATATCCTCACCGATCTGGCAGATATCGGTACATTTCAGCTTTACTGCTTCTGAAGGGAAACGGACACCGATGCCTTCCACCGGTGTTTTGCTGTTCATACCGCCAAATAATTTCGGTGCTATAAAAGCCTGTACTTCCTGCACAATTCCAGCTCGCAGAGCACTGTCATTTAAGGTGCCTCCGCCTTCCAGAAGAATACTGTCAATGCCTTCTTCCCCGAGATATTTCATCAGTTTTTTAAGATCCACCTGATTGTTTTCATCCGGACAGCAGATCGTCTCAACTCCCATTTCATGTAATCTTTTTCTTTTCGCTTCTGTATTTTCCGAATCTGCATAAGCCACAATTGTCCGGTACTTTCCTGCACTTTTTACGATCTGACCATCCAGCGGAATCCGAAGCCCGCTGTCACACAGGATCCTGATTGGACTTTTCCAGCCTTCCACCCTTACATTTAACATTGGATCGTCCGCAAGCACCGTTCCGATGCCCGCCATGATCCCCATATACCGATGACGCATATGCTGTACTTCCGCTCTTGCTGCTTCTCCGGTGATCCATTTCGATGCACCTGTTTTCGTCGCAATTTTCCCATCCAGTGTCATGGCATATTTCATCACCACATAAGGTGTCTTCGTTGTAATATAATGAAAAAATACTGGATTGAGCCGATCACATTCTTCCCTCATAAAATCCTCAATGACTTCAATACCTGCTTCCCGCAGCATCTTTATACCTTTTCCTGACACTTTCGGATTCGGATCTCTGGAACCGATCACCACTCTCTTGATCTTCTGCTCAATGATCGCCTCTGTACATGGAGGAGTTTTGCCATAATGACAGCAAGGTTCCAGTGTGACATAAATGGTCGCACCTTCCGCAGATTCCGTAAGTGAAGCGATCGCATTACGTTCTGCATGAAGCTCTCCGCATTTTTTGTGATAGCCTTTTCCGATAATCCGCCCGTTTTTTACGATCACTGCCCCTACCATCGGATTCGGATTTGTCCAGCCCTCTCCTTGTTTCGCCAGTTGAATAGCCTGGAGCATATAATTCTGATCTGTCATTTATGTTCCTTCTTTCCAAATTTATTTCTTTTGTGGGATAGGATAGATTTCAAGTCGAACGCACGTGAGACTTGGTGCGTGATTCTGGTCAGCGAAAGCTGACATATTCTTCTCAGAATCACTGCACATTCTACACTTCGTTCCGGTCGGCACAAAACCATTGTCCACTGGACAATGTGTGCCCTCGCGGAGCGTTTATCTCAGTCGGAGATTGTACTCCCACTGAAACAAATTTGTTGCTCGCCATTTATAGAAGTGGGAGTCTTCTCCGACTAAGATAAAAAATCCCCTGCAGAATATCTACAGGGGGGGATTGGTTACCGTGATTGATAAATGGAACTCCGACTAAGATTAAAAAAGCTCTGAAATGGATTACCATCTCAGAGCATCGATACTACATTCATTTATCTGAAAATCAACTGTACTATCATCTTCTTCCATCCAGACTGTACTGTCGGCTCCGGAATCTCACCGGATCATGCCTCTCGGCTCGCGGGCTTTACCGCCGGTAGGGAATTGCACCCTGCCCTGAAGATATTTTTTTCTATCATAGTACTTTATTCACGATTTGTAAAGGGGAAATTTTAATGCTCCGATTATCCTGTTACAGCCAGCTTTCCAGAACATCATTCAGCTTATTCATATCCAGCGGTTTTGCGATATGTCCATTCATGCCTGTATTTTTTGCAAGCTGTACGTCTTCTGCAAAAGCATTGGCAGTCATAGCAACAATCGGCAGTTTTCCCTGTTTGCCCTTAAGGCTCCTGATTGCTGCAGTTGCCTCATAACCATTCATGACAGGCATTTGGATATCCATAAAAACAAGATCATACAATCCTTCCGGAGAAGCTTCCACTTTTTCAACTGCGATTTTTCCATTTTCTGCTGTTTCCACTTCTGCTCCTGTCATCTGCAAAATTTCAACACCAATTTCTCTGTTCAACTCATTATCCTCAACCAGCAGAATCCTTTTTCCTGTATAATCTGCTTCTGACAGTTTCTCCAGATAATTTCTCGCTGTATTTTCTTTTCTGCCTGAAGTAAACTGCCGCAGTGTAGCCGTCAGCCGGGAACGGAACAGCGGTTTTGCAATAAAAGCATCTATGCCCGCCGCCTTTGCTTCTTCTTCCATCTCGCTAAATTCATAAGATGTCAGTACAATGATGGTAATTTCTTTACCTATCCGCTTCCGGATCTGTCTGGCTGTTTCTATGCCATCCATATCCGGCATCTTCCAGTCTAAAATAACAGCAAAATAATCATTTTTTAGCTCATGACGTGCATAACAGCACTCAACGGCTTCCCTGCCGGAGAGAACCCATTCGCCTGTAATACCGATTTCTTTCAGTGTGGCAACTGTACTTTCACAGCAGGTTCTATCATCATCCACAACCAGAACAGGCAGATTCATCAGATTTATGTCCTGTTCTTTTTCTTTTTCCTGAAGCTCCAGATAAATCGTAACCGTAATTCTGGTTCCCTTGTGTAAGGTGCTGTCTACTTTAATATTACCATTCATCAGGTTCACAATATTTCTGCTGATCGCCATTCCCAGACCAGTTCCCTGAACTCTGGTTGTCCGGTGGTCATCCGCACGACTGAAAGGATCAAACATGATTTTCTGGAATTCCGGTGACATGCCGATCCCATTATCCTCAATCGTAAATTCATAGCATCCAAGTTCTGAAAATCCATTTGGCTTTTCCTCTATGGAAAAAATAATATTCCCACCATTCGGTGTATACTTGATCGCATTACTCATCAGATTCACAAATACCTGCTGGATTCTCAGGCTGTCACCACAGACACTTTCATGTTCAATGTGATTAATGTGTATATCTAAATTGTGTTTATGTTCATCAATCACCGGTTTTATGAGTGTTATAAGATTATCCACCAGATCTGGCAGATTGAAATCCTCCTGTGCCAGCGTCATTTTTCCGCTTTCAATACGTGCCATATCCAGCACTTCATTAATCAACCCCAGCAGATGACGGCTTGATTTTGTAATTTTGCTGAGACACTCAATGACTCTGTCCTGACTCTCAATATTTGCTCCTGCGATTGCCGTCAGACCCACAATGGCATTCATCGGCGTCCGGATATCATGGGACATATTGGAAAGGAATTCTGTTTTCGCACGATTTGCATTTTCTGCGGATCGGTAGGCCTCTTTCAGTGCCTGACGAGATTCAATCTCTGCTTTCTTCTCCTGTGTCACGTCCATGGATGCCAGCAATACTTTTATCAGTTTTCCATCCTTCCATTCCAGAGGAATATAAGAAGCAATTTTATAAGTCTTTTCATCCAGGCTGCAATACTCAAACTTATAAATATCATTTTCACTTTTCAGATTCTTCTGGATATTTTCCGGTGCTGTCAGGATATCCATAGGTTCCAATGGTTCCAGTGTCTTATACTTTTCAAGAACCTGCATCCGGAAATCATGATAAAATCCCAGAGGTTTATATATCATCTGTCCATTCAGATTGTAGAATTCATATCTGTCATTTTCCAGATCACAGACAACAAAGCGGTCAACCAGACGCACAATGCTCTGAATCAGCTGCTCCATGGAAGCATTATCCGCTGCCATCTGCAGATGCCGTGCACTCTCTACCTTTGCCTCTGTGATATCACGCAGAAAGATCATGGCATATTCTGAATCCTCTATTTCGCCACGTATGACCACATTGCGGACCCATCGTTCTTTTCCATTCAGAGTGATACGGCACTCTAAAGCCAATTCGGTTTCCAAACCCTTCAGCCTTTCTGCAATATAACCACGGTCGTAAAAAGAGGATACCGCCTTCTTATCTGTCTCCACAACATAGGAATCCACAAAATGCCGAATCAATTCATCCCACGTATGACTCTGTTCAAAGACGGTCATCAGGGACGGTTCAACCTTAAAAGTATCAAAAGTATTCGCTTCCAGATTCACATAATACTCGCACAAATCTGCTTTCGTAAAAGCCCGGTGGAAAGCAGCAGATTTTTGTGCCTGCATGATTTCTTTTTTCTCCGCATCAATGTTAATAAAAATCCCGGCAATCCTACTGGCAGAACCATCCAGACGGCGTATTACTTCTGCCGATGCCCGAAACCACTGGTATTGATTATCCTTCATTCTCATACGATACTCTACCTGGTATTTTATCTGGTTCGTCTTATCCTTAATTGCCGCCTGAAGCTGCACCATTACTCTTTCTTTATCCTGTGGATGCAGAAGATCTGACCAGGATTCCAGTTTATTCGGAAAGTCCAGAGTATCATGATAGCCGAGCATTTTTCGGAATTCATGACTCCAGTTTGCATTCACAATCTCACTGTTTTCGTCACAATCAAAATACCAGAAGCCGGAATAGATAGCCTCATTGAGCAGTGCCAAATTTACATGATCCCAGTTGACCTGTACGGACATAACCCAGATCTGTCTGCCCGCCTCATCTGTCGCATCCTCTTTACAAAGCCGTACATTATTCACTGTACCGTCTGCTGTAAGGATCTGTGCTTCCCCTGTTCCGTGAAGCTGCAAAAAACGGTCTCGCTCCAGTATATCTTCCTTGTCATAAAAAAAGTTTTTCAGTGAGCCTTTTGTCTGTTCCATGAAAGTATCGAATGTATGTCCTGTACTATGTAACAACAGATTGCTCACAGACAAAATAGACAGATTTTGGTCATAATATCCTGTCATTATACCTACCCCGCCATTATTTTCCAGTGTTTTCTGTACGGCCTGTGATATGGCTTGTGTCTGTTCCGTTACAGCTTCACCTAAAGAATAATATATTTTGTCTTCATAATTTTGCATTTTATAAAATCCTCTCTTCGCCTTTTTCATCCTGCTTTTATCTGTATACAGAGAACCTGTCCCTGCCAGTTTTTTCACCCATTTTGGCATACAAAAAGGACACCTGCCAAAATCTGCCGGTGCCCCCTTCTGGCTTTGCGTCCCTGCTTTTCAACAAGTTTGCCTTTAAATAATTTCCATTTTTTCAAAATAAAAACTTACTAAATTTCTGATTATCTTTTCATAAGTTGGTAAATGACGATATATCCCGTATTTTAGGGCTTTATCGGTATTTTCTTTTCGGAAGATACCTTGCATAAGCTGGCATTTACCAGCATGAAAATGCAACCAAAAGTAGTAAATGAGTAGTAAATATACGCTCCGATATTAACAAGCCAGTCTTTCCAGTTCTGCTTTTGCAGATTGAAATGTACCGTGTGCATAATAGCCAAGTGTCATGGTTATGTTGGCGTGTCCCATGAGATATTGCAGGGTGTTTGGGTTCATTCCTCTGTTTGCCATATTCGTACAATAAGTATGTCGGAATGAATGTGGTGTGATGTTCGGTAACTTGTCCGTGTGATATTTGTTATACTTCTTAATCAGCCCTCGCACCATACCCTCATAGTTTCCTGCAACCTTAGGCAAGCCCTCACGGTTTAAGAATAGAAAATTGCTGTAACCACCTACAATCAGCGGTTGTGCCTTTCCTCTGTTCTTTAGTATTCTTTGGATTGCTTGATAAGCCCGTTCTGTCAATGGAAGTTCCCGTTTTCCGTTTTTGGTTTTTGGCGTTTCAATATAGTAGCCGATTTCGCTGTCTTTCAATAACTGGTGGTCTATATTGAGTATTTTGTTCTGCATATCAATATGCGTCGTCAGTCCGCAAAATTCAGAAATACGAAGTCCCGTTTCCAACAGAAGCACAACCTCATCATAATACTTGCTGTAAATCTTATCCTTTTCCATAAAGGCAAGCAGGCGTTCTTCCTGCTCTGGTGTAAGGATAACTTTATGCTCTGTATCATCTTCCAGAACATCACTTAGTTTAAATTCAAATGGGTTCTTTCTGATACAGTCGTCTTGTATCGCCATGTAAAATGACGCTTTCAAGGAACGCTTATAGTTATCAATTGTTGTATAGGCATATCCTTTTTCACTCATTCTGATAGCCCATTCTTTAGCGTCCGACTGCTTAACAGTATTAATCGCCCTCATACCCAATGGGTCATTTTTCAGAGCGTTCATAAGATACTGTCGTCCCTTTTCGGTAGCCCTTTTGATGTTCTTTCTTTGGCTGTTCTTTTTCTCGTAAAGCTGGCAGACTGTCATTTTACCGCCGACTGTGTCGATACCGTCGTTAAGGTCTTTTTTTATCTGTGCTTCTTTTTCCCTCAATGAAATATCATCACGCTTTCCAGCAGGTGTCTTGTCTGTCGGTACAAGTTTCCAAGAATAGATAAATTGTGGCTTTCCGTATATATCGGTATATTTATAAACGTATCTTCCGTCTTTTCGCTGGCTCTCTCCATTACGCAAATTGCGATTTTTACTGTCTTTTCGTTTTACATTAGACATAGTGTAAAGCTCCTTTCCGTCATGGAATGAGCCGTGATACGCTATACTTTATTATACCATATCTACGGCTCAATGACATTAGATTTCGTCCAATGTATCTATGATTTTTTCAAATTGTTTTCGCTTAATCTGAATACGATTACCGTTCACGATAACCCAGCCAGCGTCAATATTTTCTTCGGCTAATTTACGCAATTTTTTTTCGCCAATGCGGAAGTATTTAGACGCTTCTTCAATCGTCAGTGTATATTTTTCCCAGATAGGCACATCAGTATTGTTCATAATCTATGCACCCCCTTTACTGTGTGTTGTTTTTTACAAGCAGACAGACGGCTTTGGAAAGCTCCATTAGTATCTCAACTATTCCCATTCTTGTGGGCAGAACCGCACCATGCGGACGTATCATTATTCTGTGAGGATAGGTCGTGGCAAAACGACTTTTCCAACAGTCGCTCTCGGATCACTGCGTGGGTCGCTCGCTTTCTTTTGAAAAGGTCGTGGCGTACAGTCCCCGTGGCTCGCTATCTCACAAACGTATCTGTCTGCTTTATTCAGTTGTCAAAGAGCTGTGGCGAAAGCGTGTTGCTTTCATGTAAAAACAGGTGCAGAGCAGGAAAGAGGGGATTGAACCAATCATGCTCTGCGGTTACTGCTTGTTATTCTTCTTCGATTTCTAAGGCAATATCAAACCCTAAAATCATTTTAATAAGTGCTTCTCTGATGAGTCCCTTTAACTCCATATCTACAACAATATAAACATTGCCGTATTCATCATAGAGTGGACGCAGACAGCACTTTGATATGTACGGGTCATAAAATGCCAGTATCTTTTCAATCGCTTTTTCGTCCCCGTCCATTGCCTGCGAAAGCAAATAGTAGGACGGCTTCTTCATTGTGTGTTTCATTTGCTATCATTTCTCCTTTAGTATTTTTTTCATAAGCTCTAGTGAATTGTGTCGGTTTTGAAAAACACCACTTCTTGAAATATTTTGTCTTTTTGCAATCTCGGTATCGCTCATTTCCAAAAAATAATACATCAGCAAATTTTCTCGATTACGCTCAGACAAATGTTTCAAGGCTTCTGCCAGTTCATCATCACAAATACGAATATCACTACCGCATACATTGAAAATCGTATAGTCCGTATCATAGTCGTCCCAGACAGCCAGACTTTCTACAACGATTTCTGGAAGTTCACAAAAAAGCGTTTCTTCCTTTTGTCGTCGCTTTAATTTCTTCTGATAGTCCTTAACAACATGTCGGACAACTTTCTTCAAACAACTTTCAAAACGGCATTGAACTGTTTTCTGGAAGTCAGACGGTTTCATCAATCGCACCCCCTTTCCGTTACGACGTGAAAAGTGGTTATCCCTCTTTCCGCACCATATAGGGAACGGCAGGTGTGATTTGCTAAGTTGAAACCGAAAAAATTTAAAAATTTTTTTAGGCATGAAAAAAGCCCGCACAAAACATATAGTTTTATACGAGCTATTAAAGCTATAAAATATTCAGTTTTTAATAAAAAGCTGTTAGGTAGTGTATGATTGTATAGAATTTCGCTTAAAATGTTCCATAATACAATCCCCCTTAAAGCACCTTAATAATGTTAGTGTAGTTTTGAAAGGAAACTGTTATAAAAATCAAATCACATATTTTTTCCACCTATGCCAATTAAAATAAATAATCATCAAAAAGTAATATAATAATATAACTTGAAAGTCTAAACATTATAACTGTTTTCTATTCATTACAGTAATACTTACAATCAAACAAATAACGACCAATAAAATAGTTATAAGGACTGCAATTCCATAATCTTCAATAGATTTAGTACCAATCAGCAAAGAAGCACTTTCCATTAGAGTAGTCGGAGTGTATTTCCAAGCTTTAGGAAAAAAGCTAATAAGATACACACCTAGAACACTGCCACCAGTCCCTAAAAGCACTCCCGTATAACTTTTAACAAGAACGGAAAATAAAACAATAAGACCTATTATCCATACCCCAAACAACCACCAATGTACCATAGCAGGCAGTAGTCCAACAGCAATACTGTTATCCCAAAAAAAGGCGTTATATCCATAAGTTACAGCAAAGCATAACAAATACCCAATCGTCCACATTGTAAACATCACAAAAAATTTTGCAAATACTACTTTATAGCGAGATAGTCCTTTAGTTAAAATAAGTATAAGAGTATTTGTTTCATATTCCTTTGTAAATATTCCGCTATACAGAAACACAAATACAATTAACGCAATAGGAATGTTTTTGAAAAACTGTGTCCACGACGTAAGAGCATTCACTGTAACTTCTGTAACCATCATTCCCTGTTCTGCCAAAGAATCAGAAAGCGTTTCTAACATCCACGGCGTAAGTTTTGCAATTGCTGGATTCATAATGCCAAAAATCAAAAACAGAATACAGAAAAATGTAAGTTCTCCACTTCTGATACATTCAAAAACTTCTTTTTTTAAAAAAGCAATAAACGATTTCACTTTGACACCACCTCCATAAATAGAGATTCTAGTGAGGGTTCAACACGCTCGATTTTAGAAATTAATATTTTATGTTCTGTAATAAATTCAAGCACTTCAAACATTTTAAATTGTTCGCCCAAGAATAAAAGAGTATCTTTTGCGGTTAATTGAGCGTCTGTGAATACACTAGAAAGATATTCAGCGTCGTCTGCTTTTATTGTTTCCACAATAAATTCGTGTGAAGAACACACATTTTTTAAATCGGCAACTGCTCCTTGCATAGCTATTTTTCCATTATTTAAAAAAGCAACATCTGTGCAGATTCGTTCAACATCAGATAAAATATGTGTTGAAAACAATACCGTTGTCTGTTTTTTGGAAGAAAGTAGAATATCAAGTATCTCCTTTCTTCCAATCGGGTCGAGTGCAGAAGTCGGTTCATCACAAATCAAAATTTTGGGGCGTCCAAGAAGTGCTTGTGCAATCCCAAGTCGTTGCTTCATTCCCCTTGAAAACCCTCTAATACGATGATTTTCTTTGGAAAGACCAACAAGAGTTAAAAGTTCATCACTTCTTTTTTCAATGTCGTTTTTTCCCATTTCCAAACTTTCTCCACATAATCTAAGATATTCTCTTGCTGTCATAAAGGAGTAAAACTCTGGAACATCAGGAAGATACCCAATATAACGATTAGTTGCAGTTTGTCCGTATTTTACCCTTTCACCAGATACAAATACTTCACCCCTGTCCGACTTTAGAAGCCCTAAGATTATTTTCATTGTTGTTGTCTTGCCAGCACCATTTTCCCCTACAAAACCAAAAACACTATGTTCGGGTACAGATAAATTTAACCCTGTCAAAACTTCTTTATCCCCAAAATGTTTCTTTAAGTTTGTGATACGAAGCATATCCACGTTAAGAATCCTCCTTCCCAAGCAAGAAATAAAGGATAGGTCCAATAAATTGCATACCAACAATCACAACAATAAGCCATAAAGTACGATTACCTCTTTTATAGCTCTTATGAGTTAGAATATGATAAAGTGTATACGCCAGCAGGGCTAATTCTGAGATTACTAACGGTACTAAAAACGGTAAAAATTCAGTAACATTATTCATTATTTTTTTCCTCCTCTCGATAGGTTTCAACACAAAAACCATGATATCCACAACTGGTACACGTCAGTTTTCTGAGCGTCATGGAATGATTTGAAAAAATAAACTCTTTCAGATGAGGTTTAAATATCTCATGACACTGTGGACAGATATATACTATCCTTTTTGATAAAAATCGTATTATAAAAATTGCATATGGAATCGCTACCAAGATATATCCCCAAAATAACCACTGTATTCCAGTAGTAATCCATAAAATAATACTAACCCACTGAATTATATTTAGGGGAATACCTGTTATCAACAGAACTGCGTGTAACTGCTTCATTTTCTTTTTGTTTTCCATTGCATAAGCTATATCTCCGATTGATTCAACAGAGAAATTTTCTATTCCTTTCAGTGCTTTCTTTATGCCCTCTAGCATAGCAAGTTGCTCTTGTCTTTCTTTTACTTCATTTTGAAGAAGTTGCTCTTGCTTTTCAAGCAAAACAGAAATAACACTGCTAGGATTACTTTCAGATAACAATTCTCCTATGCTTTTAATTGAAATACCTGCATCACGAAGAAAGCAAATGATTTTCAGTTTTTTATAATCATCTTCTGAATAAAGTCGTCTGCCACCTTCAGAAAGTTCACTAGGTATTAAGATACCACGTTCATCATAATACTGCACTGTTCTAACAGATACTCCACAAAGCTTTGCTATTTCTCCTGTCGTATATTTTGACATAGCCTTTTCCTCCTTTCTGTTTTCATTTTATGTCATTACGTAGCGTTACAAGCAATACGTTACGTGGGGTAATTTTTTAAACTTAATGTTCTATCACATAGTTTATACTGCAAATCCGCTTCGCAGGAAGCGGGATAAACATTTAAACCTTTGTCTTTTGGGTAATCTTATAAATATATTCTTCTGGCGTAGGACGTTTATTTCCAAAATACTTTTTGAAATTTGCCTGCACCTCTGGGTCTGTACTGTTCATAGCTTCGTCAATCGTTGCTTCAATATCAGCCCGAACATCAGCAAATGATACACTGCCAGCTTTTGCACCAGCTTTCAATGCTTTTTTTATATCACGTTTTTTTAGCCCTATCATGGTATCACTCCTAAATTCAATCGTCTATTACTGTAAAAAATAGTGTTCTATTAGGTGGAATTTGATTGCAAAGAATTGTACTTAAAGCTTTCCATAATGCAAGCCCACTTAAAGCACCGTATCAATGTTGGCATGGTTTTCAAATTACTCTGAAAAATTATGAACTGTTCCTTTTGGAAATGTAATGGTCAGTCTTGTATATTCTTTTTCCGTAGAAGCAATATCCAATTTCAAGCCCAACCTATCGCATAATTTTTTCGATAGATACAGTCCCATACCCGTTGCATTTGCTTTGTTTCTATTTGAACCCGTAAAACCTTTTTCAAATACACGGGATAAATCAGACGCTTTTATTCCACAACCATTATCTTCAATCACAAGCAATATATTTGTACCATTGTCTTGACTGTATATCGTCAGTTTATTTTCTTGCTTATCAAAATACTTAATCGCATTTTGCACGATTTGAGATAGAATGAATGTCAGCCATTTTTCATCAGTATAAATGACATTTTCTATGTCATGGATATTGATAATTGCTTTTCTTTCCATAAGCGAATGACGGAATTTCAGAATGACATTATGTATCACTTCGTCTAACTGCAACTGTTTTACAAAATAGTCCTTTTCCGTATTTTCGCTTCTTGCATAGTAGAGCATTTGTTCCACTAACTGAAATATTTTGTCTGTTTCTTTTTTTAATGTGTAATTTTTTGTATTGTCAAACGTCAAAGACAATGCTCCTATCGGTATTTTAATTTCATGGACGAAACTTTCCACATATTCTTGATAGTCCTGCTTTTCCTCTGTGATTTTGCCGATTTCATCATTCATAGATTTGCAGGCTTTTTTTAGTGCGTAGCAATAGGCTTTATTTTGAAATTCTTTTGGCTTTGGTAAAACGTCTGCAATATAATAGGTTTCTTCCAGTCCGTCTACTAAATCAATAATATGTTGTGAAACGTTACGTTTCTTCCGATACAAACACCATTGAAAAAGCCCTTGTATGCTGATGAACAGAATTACCAACGATACAACAAACAGCGTATCTACACCGTAGAAAATCAAGAGAAATGCTACTACGGCAAGAAAGAAAAGCTGAAACAATATCTCTGTTATTTTTTCTTCTAAGAATGTAAAAAAACTCACAGTTTCCAACCCTTTCCTCGTATATTTTCCAATAAATGAACAATACCGATTTCTTTCATTTTCTTTTTTAGACGGGTCATATTAACCAATAATACATTTTCGTCTATATAATATTTGTCATTCCACAGCTTTTCCAATAGTTCTTCTTTGCTAATAACTTTATCTTCGTTCATAAAGAAGTAGTACAAAATACGAAATTCATTTCTTGTCAGTTCAATGCTTTGCTCTTGATACTTCAAAATGGATAAATGTAAATCAAGGGTACAATCTTTTTTGACAAGCTCACGGAAATTATTCGGGTTTGACAACTGCAATGCACGCTTGATCTTCTCAAGAAGAATAAGCGTGTCATACGGCTTTGTTATGAAGTCAATCCCACCCACTTGAATACTTTTCAATTCGTCAGCATTTGTATCTCTGCTTGTTACAAAGATAATCGGTACTGGCATGACTTGTTTTATTTTCCTGCATACTTCATAGCCATTCTCATACGGCAGGTTAATATCAAGCAGAACCAGTTCTATGGAATATTGCTTTAATTCATCTGTCAGGTTTCCAAAGTCAGTCAATAAAACTGTTTCATATCCTTGTGTGTTCAATAATTTAGAAAGCTCCAAACGAGTGATTTCATCATCTTCGATAATTGCTATTCTCATTTCAACACCCCCTTGATTTATCATTATAATAATTTCACAGTAGGAGAGCTAGAAAAGTCTAACTCTCCTCGTTGATATTTCGTTTAAAACCAATATACGTTGCAATCCAGTAAATACTATAAATTAGGAAGAAGATAATTAAATTCAAGCCAAAGTAGATTAGATAAAGGTGTTTATCTCCCAAAATTTGTTGATACACATTATTCAATGACGACATCATCACAAAAGAACATAATATTGCTGATATTGCAGGGACACAAAATAATATCAATAATTGTTTTCTGATTGTCTTAAATAGCGACTTATCATTTATTCCTAATCTTCGCAAGGTCAAGTAGCGATATTTGTATTTAGTAGAGTCGCTCAATGATTGAACTGCCAAAATTGTCCCTACTGCGGAAATCAAAATAAATGCAATGTACATAAACAGACTGGCTACTATTGCAACCATTGCTTTTTGTTGTTCTATTTCTGCACCTCTTACATTTACTCTATACGATTCGTCATTTATTTCTCCATTTTTATCAACCTTTACTAATTGATGTTGCATATCTTCTTTTATCTTGTTTTCTAATTCTGCATCTGTTTCTTCTTTTGTATCTATAATCAAATGATTTTCTGATACTTCAAGTCCTTGAACATATTTATCTGGAAGTACAACAACAAATCTGCCAGTATTAGTTATAGAGTTCCAATAAGACTTAGTGTCATATCCTTTTAATTTCAAATTTTTATTTGCTACTGTTATAGTTTCAATGTCTTTGTTATCTTCAACCTCATATGCAAACTTGCTATTTGTAACTATATAGTATTCGTTATCATTTAAAGAAAGCAACGGCATCTTTCTTAATTCTAGTAACCTATTATAATCACTTAACTTCAAGACTGGGTCAAAATCATAATATTCTGATTGGAAAAAATTTTGTACCTGATGATTCGGCTCTTTATAAATGTCGTACTCAATGGTATTATCAATCGTATATTCTTCTTCAATTACTCGAATATATTCATCAAATACCTGCTTATCATCAAAGAGTTGTACATCATATGGTGCATTTAAATTCACGCTGATATCATACGAAGCTTTGTTGATACTAGAATAATTCAGAGCCAGCAGTGAAATTAAAATCAACATAGACAATGTACCAAATGTGAAGCTCATTGTTCTTGCTTTAGAAGCAAATGTTCTTGCTACAAACAGATTATCATTTTGATATTTCATTTTTTTATTCTTTAACAAAACAGTCAAGAACATATCTGCACAAGTTGTAGATATACCATAAATGCTGATAATCAACATGATTACGCTTACCATCAAATAGGTAAGTGTTTCTTGCTTATTAAAATTATCCATAGTACAACGTGAATTCCAGAGAAAAAGAGAAATCGCACCAAGAATAATACTTAAAACAAAAATGACATTTCTTTTTTTACTGTCACGGAACATTTTCTTTTCATTTTGTTTATCAAAGTAAAGAAAATCACGTATCGTCATTTTACTTATTCTTCTTAATAGATTAAGTAAAACCAAAACATAAATAGTTAAAAAATAAATTATCAATAGTCCAATAGAAACAAAATTCAAAGAAATAAAGAGAGTTTTTGGAATACCCAGTAAGTTTACAATTACTAACGACACAAACTGGCTGAATAAAAAGCCAATAGGAATAGCTAATACAAATGCTAAAATTCCCAACAGTATATTTTCAATTATAACTAAGTGGGCAATTTCTTTTTTCTTAATGCCAAGAAGCATATATGTTCCTAATTCTTTACTTCTTTTTTCAAACATAAATTTCGTTGTATAGTTGATCAAAAAGCATATCACAAAAATAATAAGGATATTTACAGCGAACAATGAATTCTTAAATGCATCCATACTGGAACATAACTTTACAATTTCATCAGAACTTGCCACCAAATTAAAAGCAAATATAAGAGAAAAGGATGCAGTAACGGTTATCAGATAAATCAAATAATCTTTAATATTTCTTTTTGTATTTCTATACGCTAACTTACCTAACATTTCCCACTTCACCTCCGAGCAAGGTTAATATATCCAGTATTTCATTGAAGAAATCTTTTCTGCTTTTTTCCCCTCTGAAAATTTCATTGAATATTTTACCGTCTTTCAAGAACAAAATACGTTCACAGAAAGACGCACTAAACGGGTCATGTGTTACCATTAAAATAGTAGCCTGCATTTTCTTGTTGATTTCAGACATTGTTTCCAGTAATAATCTGGAAGCTTTTGAGTCCAAAGCTCCCGTCGGTTCATCAGCTAAAATCAGTTTCGGTTCATTGATTAAGGCTCTAGCACAAGCACAACGCTGTTTTTGTCCGCCAGAAACTTCATAAGGAAATTTCGATAAAATATCACGAATACCCAATTTATCGGCGATAGCATGAACTCTTTTCTCAATATCAGTAGGGTTCTGTTTGTTGATAACCAATGATAAAGAAATGTTTTCTCCAATCGTTAAAGTATCTAAAAGGTTGAAATCTTGAAAAATGAACCCTAGATTTTCACGTCTGAAATCAGCAAAATCTTTATCCTTGATTTTGGTAATATCTTGATTATTGACTGTAATGTGTCCGCTGGTTACAGTATCAATCGTAGAGATACAGTTTAATAGGGTAGTCTTTCCAGAACCACTAGCTCCCATGATTGCGACAAATTCGCCCTTATCTACATACATAGAAATACCGTCTACTGCCTTTGTGATATTTCCAGAGTTACCCCCGTAGTATTTTTTTACTTGCTCTAAATTTAAAATGTGTTCCATTAAAAATCGCTCCTTTCTTCCTGCCACATTTATTTGTTTTGGAATACAATTAAATTATAGCAAGGGCAGTATTCAATTACACTTACAGTTTTGAAAGTAAACAGAGAGTAAAAGAGCCGTGATAATGCAGATCACAATTCTGTGAAGCATTTCCACGACCCTTTTATTATAATTTTACCTTTGTCTTTTTCGTAATGGTATAAATGTATTCCTCTGGTGTAGGGCGTTTATTTCCAAAATACTTTTTGAAATTTGCCTGCACTTCTGGGTCGGTGCTGTTCATAGCTTCATCAATCGTTGCTTCAATATCCGCCCGAACATCAGCCAATGATACACCGCCAGCTTTTGCTCCTGCTTTCAAGGCTTTTTTAATATCTCGTTTTTTAAGTCCTATCATAGTATTACCTCATCATAATTTAGCGAATGTTTTAAAAATGTTTTTCAAAATGTTTATACAGAACAATCCCTAAAAATGTTTGCAGTAGGAATAACCCAAAGATAACTCCTATAATCCAAGCTTCAATATGAAGTAACGCAAATACAAACGCAACAAACAAGTACACGAAGGTCATTATCTGATACACTAAAGAACCAGCTTTCATTCTTAAAAATACTTTTCTTTCATCAACATTATTGATGTGATTTTCTCTATTTATATTTTCCAATTTTTCTTTATTTTTTGGCATTTCATAATAACAAATTTTCAATAATTGAACACCAGAAGCAAAAGCTAAACCAAGCCCTATTGCATAAAAAAGTGTAGAGTAGTAGTCAGTATCAATAACGAAATATCCAAAACATATAAAGATTATGCCTATAATAATTTCAATGATAAATGGTAATTTTTTCTTCATTGTTAATTCCACCTTTCAAAAGACTACATTTTCTTATCTAAATAACGAGCTGTTATAACCCATGTGATTTGTCCGATAGCAATAACTCCTACTATCGAAAAAAATACAACTTTACTCATATATCCCATAAAGATAAGAGCAAATAATACAAGAACCAATAATGTAAGTGTTACTTTATAAGCATTCGCAAGAGAAGCATTAGTAATTGCGATATTTCTTTCATCATTTTCTAATATTTGCATTTCTTTTGTCGGCTTACTGAATATATCACACCCCATTAAAATCAATATTATTCCAATAAGTGTTGTACCATAGACAACCAAATCTGGACGAGGTACAGGTAATAGTTGATGTACTCCTAAACCATAAGTTAGTAAACCACCTAAAAGAACTATTACACCGACAAATAATTCTACTTTTTGTATCTTATGCTTCATTTACTTTCCTCCTCATAAATAAAAATTTCTTCAATGCTCATTTGAAAGTACCTTGCAATTTTAAAGGCTAACATAATAGAGGGATTGTAGCGTCCATTTTCTAAAGAGCCTATTGTTTGACGAGATACTTCAAGAGCAGTCGCTAAATCTTCTTGTTTAATACCTCTTTGTTTTCGTAATTCTTCTAAACGATTTTTCACAACATACCCCTTTCTTGAACGAATGGAAAGTTTACTTTCCTTTTCTAATCTTATGATACTCCTGCGAGCAAAGAATGTCAAGCAAACTTTCCATATTTTATTAACCTACAATCTTCCAGTTGCTATCCTTATGTAATACAAGCTCATACTGCGATACTTGCGTCGCTTTTGTCTGATTATCAAGGAACTTCACGGCAACCTTGACTTTTACATTGTCGCCGTCCTTTATAAAGATAGGGTTTACCAATTCAGAATAAAAGTAGTCCCTGCCGATAGGTTCAAGCACATTTCCCGATACATAGTAAGCAAGTTCTTTTTCTGTAGCTGTCGGGTAGAGCTTAAAGAATGTTTCCAAAAATGAGGTAGCGTCATTTACGGTATCAGCGTCCACGCTTGCGTCTGCTTCTGGTGTCTTTGGCTCATAGTCTGATTTTTCGATTGCTGGTGCAAGGGTAGGGTTCTGAACGATTACCATATCCCCGTCAGCGTCCACATGGACTTTCACGGTATAGGTTGCTTTAATTGCTGTTGTCTGTTCTCCCTCTTTTATCTGCTGATCTACTTCGTAGGTGGCAGAAAAAGTGTCCGTTCCCGACTGTTCGATATTCCACACAATCACATCTGTAACCGTGGAACTGGTCGGTATATCGGTTCTAATGGTATCCACATTCAAGTCCTGCAATTCCTTTGTCAGATAACCGTTGATTGCCTGCGTTCTTGCTTCAATCGCTTCTTTGCTGTTATTCCATGTGTAATAGGACTTCGCAAAGTTCTTCACGAAATTTTCTATCCCGTTGGTGTCCTGCAAGCGAAGTTCAATGATTTCTTTTTCATGGGTCGTGTGCTGGTCGATAGCCGTAAAATTCTTATACACCCCGAAGCTCACGCTTGCAATAAGTACCACCCACAACGCAATCACGGCTTTCTTATGTGTGCCTACCTTAACAGTACGCACCTTTTTTTCTTTTGGTTCTTTGATAGTTTCTGTCTGTTTCTTATTCTTCTTAAACATATTTTCAAGTCCTTTCTATTGTTTTACTCGTCCTGCACCGATTAAGTGCTGTTGCCAGTAACTACTACTTAGGTCTGCATATCCTATCGGGTTGCCTGCATGGTACATCTGTGTCGGCGAAACGAGAATACCAACGTGTGTTACATAACTTCCAGCATTATAGGTAGAATGAAAAAACACCAAGTCCCCAGCCTTTGCCTGCGAAAGTGGAAGATGTTGGGTAGCGTCATACTGTGCTTGTGCCGTTCTCGGTAAGGAGATACCAGCTTTTCCATAACACCATTGCGTCAGTCCCGAACAGTCAAAAGAAGTGTTGGGATTGCTACCGCCATACACATATTTCCAGCCTTGATATTTCAACGCTTCATTCATTACCTTTTGTGCCAGCTCTCCCGATACCTGCGAAACAGTTAAATACTGATTGACTAATTCCACATAGAACATATTTCCATAGCCATACCGCCAGCCCCCGTTCTTCGCAACAGCTATCGGGTTGGTGTAGGTTATTTTCTTTCCACCCGATTTCTCACGAGCGAAGCTCTCTGCAAGATTAAAAGTGTGTTTCTTTCCTTTTCCTGCCACATATCCCACATAGCCACCGCCATAGTTATAGGACTGTATCGCTACATTCAAATCGTCGATACCTTGATTTTTGCAGGAAGAAAGCAGGGACGCAAAATACTTACACCCCTGCTTGATTGAACTTTCTGTACCTAAAGAGTTAGGTGGTAAACCAAGACTTTCCGAACTCTGCATAACATCTTCTGCCGTACCGCCACTTTCTACTTGAATGATAGCAAGCAGTACATTGACATACTCGGAGATACCGTTTTCTCTGGCGTATTTTTCCACCATAGGCTGATGTTTCAAAACTTCTGCGGATAGGTTCATACCCGTAATGCCAGAAGAAAAGTTGCTGTTCTCGTCGTCGCTGTCCGCACTAATCAAGACACCAAAGAAAAGAACTACGGAAAAGAGGATAGGAAACAGACTGCCAATGATAGCGATATGTTTCAGTTTCATTTTTTCTTCTGTCCTTTCTTCGTTACAAGGTTACGAGTTTTCTCTGTGGTCTGCTGGTTCTTCTGGACGCTCTGCGTCTGCTGAACCTTTGTCCTGCGGTCTTTGGTGTAATTCTGGCGTGTTTCCTGCGATACTACTTTTTCTACATTCTGCCTATGTGCTGGCTGTGCCGACTGGGTCGCTTTTCTATCAGAAGCACCAGAAGATAACGGACGCTCTTTGATAACATTTGTCTTGACTGGCTCACTTGCTTTTGAAGTGGTCGCTGTGGCAGGACGTTTCACTTCCTGCGTTTTTTCCGCACTCGGTTTTGGAATGATTGAAGTTGTGGCTGGTCGCTCATGGGGACGGGTAGCTCCCGTTGTCGCTGATCCGTCCGTCTTTCGTGCCTGCCTTGCTTCTTGTGCCTTTTGAAGCTCCATACGTTTGTCAGCGATATTTTTCTTACGCTGTTCCTGCTTTTCCAATCGTCCCGACTGTCTGGACTGCTGTTCCTGCACCATGCCACGCTTGAAGTCGGACACGCTGGACTTTGCCTTTTCCTTTGCGGAATATACCGCATAAGCAGTCTGTGTCGGTATATCCTTGATATTCTCTTTGACAGCGTTTGCCTTATCTTTCACTTTATTTTTCGTATCTAAGACAGCACCCACCTTTGAGCCTGCACGCTGTCCCATGCTGGAAGTGATATTGCCCCGATTTTCTTTAGAAGCTGTATTTTTTCTTTCAGCCCTCTTGCCAGCAACGGCACTTCCAGCCACCGCACCAGCCACACCGCCCGAAATACCGCCAGCACTTACCGCCCTTGCAATACGGTGTTCCATACGCCTAGCTCTATGTCGCATAAACAGATACGGTCTGCGGAAAATTCTTCGTCCCATGCTTTGACTATCATTAGCGTTCAAAGAGAACATACTCATTAAATCGCCCAGCTTCATATAGATACCAGCAAAACATACTATCTGCAAGAACGCCACCATGAAGAACGGATAGTCCGTGGAAATGTTATAAAACATACTGGAAATGCTGAACGCCACCGTTACAATGAGCGTTATTCCTGCCCGTGTCATAATGGTATTAAACACCCTCACGATTGCCTGTTTTACCATGCTTTCATAGCTCGGTATCATGGAAAGTAGAAAACTGATAGGTAAAAACATTGCAAAGATAATAAAAAGTATCTGGCTGAACAACATCATGCCCGTAAGCAAGAATACAAATATCGTGATACCTAAGTTGAAGAACAAGAGGAAGAACACCATGCCTAAACGGTTCACGACCTGCGGTATCGTCAGATTGTTGTTGTCGTTATCTTCGATTTCTGTTTTCACGACTTCCTCTCTAGTTTTCCCATCCTCGTCCTCTGGGCTTGCCGATACAAGAGCTTCTACACGGTCTGCCCCGATTTCTTCTGCGTTGCTGTTCCCGAATTGCAAGAGTAACCACGGCTGTTCCACTTGAATAGAAAATAAGCTGTCCCGTATCAAGTCCACGCTATCCTTGCCCTCACTGTCAGAATTAGGGAGCATGATTTTCGTTCCCAAGTCTAAAGAAGCGGTACTGATGTCTGATGAAAATTCATTTATCTTCTTAATGTAGTCGGGAGCATAGGCAATAAATGAAGCGGACAGCACGAACACCACCACAAAGTTGATAACAGCGTGAAGTGCCTTGCTGGTTTCCCGTTTAATCAGTCCCGTATAAGCAACATAAAGTCCCACCACCAAGATAATGAGAAGCAGAAAGCCAACATAGAAGCCAGAGCTGGAAAAGCCGTTTGAAGTAACGCCTGCAAGGGTCTGTATGCTCTTTCCGATACTGTCTGCCATATCGTTAATAAAATCAAGTTTATAGGCTTCCTGCACCACATAGCCCGTTGCATTACTTAAATAAAGGCTTATCGTCCAGACAAAGTTGGTAATACAGTAAAGTCCATACTGCACCGATTTTCCGATACCGTCCAGCCAGTTCCACGGAAGCCACGACCAGCTATTATCTACATAAAAATCAAGCTGGTAATTCGACAACGGATATTTTGAATACAGATTTTCTGCGTTTATGGTATCGTCCACAAGCCCCGTTGCATGAGCTACCGTCCCCAGAAGTGAAAGCAGGATAAGGGAGAGTGCCACCACGAACAGAGCCATTTTGAGAAAGTGGAAAATCTTCTTTTTTGTGAACGCACCTTTTACCCTTTCTTTCATCACTCCACCTCATTTCTCTGTACGGGCGGTCTGGTATCAAAGGCGTGTAGCAGTTCTTCAAAGACGGGGTGTATCTGTACCACACCGACACGTCCGTATAAGTCCTGCAATAAGCATTGTCCGTTCTCCAAATCACGAAGCCGTTTCTGGTTGTTTTCGTCGTCCTTGTCGATACCGAAAAATTCTAAGGTCTGTTTTATCTCGTTGACGTCAGTAGAACGAAAGGCAAATTTCAAGCCGATATTGTTTTTCAGACTTTCCTTTGACACGTCGCCAGAAGATTGTGTAACGAAATAAACGCCTGCCTGCATAGCTCGCCCAGCACGAACCAGCTTATTTGATAAGGTTTCTCCTTGTGCCACATTTAAGAACGCCCACGCTTCGTCTAAATCGACAATCTTAAAAATGCTTCTGTCCGAATGGATAAAATCAAGGGCAAAGGTACTAATCACAATCAGCATAGACACAGACAACAATTCAATGGTCGTGTATTCTTCAAAAGTGGTATCTTTATCTGGCAGTACAAGGTCGGCTACTTGAATGATATTGAGCTGATTATCCAGACTGATAGCATTTTCTACCGTACCGTCTGAAAACAGCAGGTGTGCAAAGTCGTAGTCCGTGAAGCTGTCGATATGGTCTGCGATATTTCTTGATATGGGCGTATCTTCACGGCGTAGCTCGTCTATCACATGGAGCAAGCCCCGACTGTCGCTCTGGGTAACGGAGCGTACTGCCTTACGAAGTACTGGGAATTTTTCGCCGTCCCTTGAAGAAATACCCGTAAGGAATGTTAAGATGTCGATTGCCAGACTTTCAGCGTCTTTTACATTCTTCATAATCACAAACGGGTCAAGAAGCCCTGCATTGTCCTTATCGCTGGTAAGATTTACGATATTGATTTCATGTGCAATCTCTGGGAGCGTTTCTTTCCAGTTACCACGCTCACTTTTAGGGTCTAACAGAAGTGCTTGACCGCCAAACAGCACCGCATAATATACCAGAAGATTGTTACAGAACGATTTCCCACCGCCAAGCGAACCGACAAAAGCAGACGCTAAAGCGTTGGTAACTGTACCTTTTACACCTTGACTGGCAAGGGACGGTTGCAGGTACACATTTCTTCCCGTATCAACAGAATAGCCCATATAGATACCCGTAGTTTCTCCTAACTGCTGTGTCGCACCAAAGCCAAGCCCAGCTAAAAAATCTGATTTTACATACTGCACATAGTCATTGATATATCGCTTGCTGGCTGGTAAAAATTCAGAATGAAGCCCCAGCATATCCCCAGCAGGACGCACCAGCTTTACATTGAGGTCGTCGTAAAAGTCCTTGACTTCATCACAACGGCGTTTCAGCTCGTCAAGATCGGGTGCAGACACCCGTATGACGTAGCTTAACTTATACATACTTTCTTTTGTCTGGTCTAAATCAGTTTCCAGCTCGTCCACGCTGTCTAAAGCGTCCACCACATTTGAGCTGGTTTCACTTCCTGCTTGATAGGCGTGATTATCAAGGTCTTTCAGTTCCTTTTTCTTGTTGCGGACGGTCGTTAATGCTTTCCGATTTTCCACGATTTCTACATTCATAGAAGTATCAACGGGGAATGTGAATTGCTGTTGCTGGAAATAGAAGATTTCACTTGACGGAAAATCAAGCTCGCCTACAATCGCATTGACGGTAAAATAGGACACATAACTTTCCTTGTCCTCATGTTCCAATCTTAAATACCGCTGGCTTTCCTCAATCACACACCTTGTCGGACGGATAAGGTCGTAGTATTTTATCAGCGTTTCTTTGTTCAATTTCTTCTTTGGTAGCTGGTACTCATAATCTTCATAGGCAATACCGTCCCTGCCGTAAAGATGTTCCATGAGATACCCAAAATCATTGATTTCCAAGCGACGCACCTTAAAGCGACGGGAGATTTTATTTTCCAGTAACTTTTCCATTTTCATGTAACGGTTGATTTCATCATTCGGCATGGAAACAAAATCATTCATCAGCGTGTGGTTCACTTCATGGAGAAATTCCGTGAACGTCAGCCACGCCGATTTTTTGATGTTCTTCAGATTGAGCTGTTCTTCCGTAACCATGAGCTTAAAGCCAAGAAAAAAGCGGTAGTCCACTTGATTGTCCCCAATCATAGATACTAACGCTTCGGTCTGTTCGTCTATCTTCTGGCAGGCAACTTCCTTTAATTTTCCAGTTACCAGTTTCTTTGACTGTTCCTGCATACTGCGGATTGAGCTTTCTGTGGCAATCTGCAACGCATGAATTTTACCCTCACGGGACTGTGCGATAAGCTGTCGGAAACTGTCATGCACGATAAATTTCTGCTCTGCGGATAGAAAAGAATAGTTGTATGGTATCAGCTCATAGTAGGCGAACACCTCATTGTCCTTGTTCCAGACAAGGTTATTGTCAATATATTTTATCGGGAACATAGTTCACACTCCTTACTGCCGTGATTGTTTCATTCAATATCTGCTTATGCAGTTTTACGGCTTTTCCTGCATAAGTGATTTTTGGTCGCAGGGCATAGGTTATCTGTGATTTCAAAAAGCTGTACGGCTTCTTTCCGTCAAAGGTTTTCTGCGACATGAACCAAGTGAGAGCAACGGGAATACCAAAGTATTTGAGAAATGCTCCCTCAATCATGGAAAGTGGGGGAATATCCCCAAACAAAATGATGAGAAATTCCGTAATCACAAACCATGTAATCTGTGTAAAAGTAACGGGAAAGGGTAAGTTAAAGTCATTGATTGCATATAAGACTTTTTCCACGTTCCAGATACCCGTGTAGCTTTTAATCTTTTTCAAGTTCTTTCAGCTCCTTTCAAAATAGAAAAGGACAGCCATTTTCAGACTGTCCCTTAAAAGAGAAATACGCTGTCAGTAGCAACAATGCTTGTCGCTGATCTTCCAGCGTTAATATGGTATCTCGCACATACCTCGGCTTGTTTCAATAAAGCAACCGCCCATATCCAAATCTCGCCCGTAGGCTTCATAGTCAATGTAATTCTGTAAGCTGGGTGGAATGTCCCCAAGTGCCTGCAATTCGTCTATGTAGTAGTAGGCAACATCTGTCATGGTTTCACAGTCGGGATAATAGTAAATATCGTCCTTATGTTCCACGACTTCTTCCAGCGTCCCATAGTGGCTGATAAATTCGTCCAGACACTCTACGATATAGTCGGGAAGTTCCGCTATCATTTCATACATCTCATTGAGTTCTTCAATGGAAACATATTCCCCTATGCCAATGGGGAAGTTGTCGGTATCATGGATAGCGTATTCCTCATACTGTTCATTCAAGCCGATTTTTTCTTTTACATCTTCCTCGTCAATGGGAAATGTGAACCAAGCACCGACTAAATAGCCCTCGTTGTATTTGCCAAGATTAGCAATATAAACCGCCATATCATCAATCATAAGCACACCTCATTTCCTACTCTGGCAGTTCAAAGATACCGTGTTCTGTTACTAAAAATTTCCCGTGTTCCTGCAAGTGAGAAGCGTAGGCTTCAAAGTCAAAGTAATATTCTTGACAGTCCTCGGATAAATGCTTAAATGTCGGGTCGTTCATCAGCTTTTGCTTTGCAACATCTATCATGCTTTTGCAGTCGGGATAAATCGTAATCACGTTCCTGCAAATATAAAGTGCTTCTAAATTCTCAAACACCGTAAGTAGTGATACATATTCTTCCTGCATATCACTTGAAAGCTGGCGGTACATAAAATCTAATTCGTTGAGCTGGTACACGCTTGTATGTTCGTGGACTTCATCAGCATAAGGCAACACCTTTTCGATAATACGGTAATCCCCACTTTCTGCACCGATACCTAACTTTTCTTCAAACTCGGCAACATCTATCGGCAGTTCAAACCAGTATGATATTGTTTCTTCGCCAGTTGTTCCTTTCGTTTCCACCAGCACCCTTGTTTCCTGCATTGTTCCTCACGTCCTTTCTGTTGTTTCATCACATCTTGTAAGGTCTGGTACGACATACCAAACACATACTTTGAAAAATCTTCTAACTGTTTTTCTTCATAGTCGGCAGGGTTCAGTCGTTTCATTTCCTGCCACACCTTACGCTTGTAAGAGGGCAGGTCGGAAATGTATTCACAGCCGACTTTTGCCTGCATATCCTTAAAAATATCGTTCATGTCATCACTCCAATCTGATTTTAGGTAAGAAAAAAGCAGTCAATCCTAAGACTAACTGCTTTATGTATATGGATATAATTTGATTAAGTTTTAAAACCAGTTTGTTTTTTCATCTCTAAATTGAGGGTTATCGCTGTGTTGATATGGATTATAGTTATTCAGATTGCAACCATATTCTTTTAATGATTTGATTTTGTTATCTTCTGTCCATTCAATTAAGGAAATACCGTCAAATTCTTCAACGCTTCCCGTATTCATTTCATTTTTAAAATACCATTCTACGACAGTTTGATTTTCTTTATGAAAGAACTGTTTAATATCCCAAATAATGACTTTACCACGAGTATTCCATTCATTAAACCAATGTTTTACTGTTTTAAGATTTTCATATTTAGGACACCAGCTTTCCGTATAAACAACATCTTCTGTAAAAATTTTATCCATTCCTAAGTCTTGCTGTTTCAACCACATATCAAACCATAAACGAATAATTTTTTCTCTCTCATTCAAAATAGAACACCTCGATTACTTCTTTTTTCACATTATAGCACCCATACATCAGCCCCACAATAAAATTTTATGCACCGATAATCTTATTGAACAGCTCTAACAGTACATCTTTCACACCGCCAGCATTGAATACCAAGCCGACAGCAATCAAGGCAACTACCAAAAAGCCGATAAGTTTGGAAAACTCACGCTTGAACCCTAAGTAGATACCGATAACCACAATCGCCATAAGCACTAAGCTCTGTGCGTTTGATAAAAACCATTGATACAAATTTTGTCCGAAATTCATTTAATTGTCCTCGCTTTCTTTTAATTGTTTCATTTCATAGTCAGCTTCTTTGCCGACATTCAAAATACACATCAAGACTACACCGATACCCATTCCCATAGATACCAGCAGGAAATCTTTTAATAATACCCACATTTTTATCACTCCTAACTTTCTACTAAATCTTTTGCAGGGGTCGTCTGCTGTTTGATTATCATTTCATGCTTTTCTGTGAGCTTTGCCTGCTGTTCGATTGTTTCCATGTAATCTGTACCATTTCCCTTATCAATCTTTTTCAGCATTTTCAAGGTCGGTGCTACCTGCCGTTGTACCCAACGCAACGTGCGGTCTAAGGTGTACGGCTCTGGCTTTGTCGTCAGCTTCAAGCTCTGTCTGTTATCGCCGATAAACCAAGCCCAGCGGTCATTGAGTTTCCAGTCGCTTTTTCGTTTGTCGGGTTCTTCATCAACAAACCGCACATACTGGTTGATGATAGAAAAGGCGGTCTGCTCTGCGTCATAATACGTCAGCAAATCTCGTACTGCATAATAGGCACGTTCATTCCGTAGCCGTATCTCAAAACGGTTGATAATATCGGCTTCTTCCAGCGGTATCCCGAACTTGACGTACTGCTCATAGTCCTTTTCATAGATACAGAAATACACATCGGATTTCAGCGAACCAAGATAAAGGGTACGCCCCATATATTCTCTGTCGTCCTCTCTATGCTTGATAAGCTCGCCCGACAAGTAAAACTTGTAACTTCTGGACTTTCCGATATATTCCCGTTTCCTGCATTTTTCCGCAAGCTCTGGAATATCCAAAATGCCCATATGGTCGTTGATAGCAAGGTCGATACGCTTCATAACACCACCGTCTACGAGTGCGTCCATGAGAAAGTCATACCAGCTTCTTTCCTGTGCCAGCAAGTAACTTTCAAACTGTCGGCAACCTCGCCCCTTTAACTCTAAAAGGACACCCTTTTCTTCGTCAGCCGACGTATAGATAAAGATGTCCCCTAAAGAATAATGCTCCGTATAACTGTAATGTCCGTAATCTTCATGGAGCATATAGTTGATATTCAGTTTTAATATATCTTTGATGATGTGCTGTATATCCAGCGTGGGAAAACGGATTTTTACATAATCAAACAGCATGGTAAGCGGTGCTTCTGGATTGAACTTTGCCAGTTCCTTTTGCAGAGTATTAAGAAGTTCCTTTGACGGCTTCATTTTTCCGCTTTCTATCTTGTTGAGATATTCCCTTGTGATACCAGAAGCCAACGCCAGCCTGCCTTGTGAGATACCGTAAGCAATCCGTTTCTCCCGTAATTCTTTTATTCCTTGTTCTTCATTCAGAACCATACCCCCAATCTGTAAAGTGTGAAGTTTTTTAAGGCGACTTCACATCTGAATTTTGCAAGGAAACTATGCGATAAGCCTTATGTTTCCTATGTTTTTTGTCTATTGTCCATTTGCAAACGTACCCCTCTGTTAGATACCGAGGGGTTTTACCTGCTGGCGTGGCTAACGCCACACCAGCAACGGCTAGTCCGAGCCGTCGCCTTTCGCTTCGCACGTCGCCGTCCCGTCCTGCCTTGCTTGTGCAAGAAAACCGATTGTCTGCAAAAAATCATGTCCTTTCGGGACTAAAGGCGTGTAAAATTCACTTATGACGCTTGTTCCCACATCACAATAGCCACGCCCTTTGATACGCTTTTGGAAAAACTGCTTTTTCACATCTGAACCAAACAGCATACCGTAACCTAACTCGCTGATACGCCCCAATCCCACACGGAAATTGAAGTTATCTCTGATACCGTCCGAGAAATATTTTGCGTCTGGACGCTGGCAGGCAACGATAAGGAAATAACCTGCTTGTCGTCCTAACATGACGATTTTCTTTAACTGGCTAAGTAAGCCCACACTTTCTTTTGTCCCCAGCATTTCAAAAAACGCCACATATTCATCAAAGATAAGAAAGCAGGGTGGCAGTCCCAGATAGGCGTAATTTTCGCCCGTCTTATAGTTCGGGTGTCGTTTCATTTGCTCGCTTCGCTGTACCATGCCCTCATAAAAAGCATTGACACAGTCTACCATTTCTTCTTTGGTGTGATACACGTTTCCCATGACTGTTCCCAAGTCCGCAAGGTCGCTGTTCTTTGGGTCTAAAATGTAAAGGACAGCGTTTGTATGCAGTAAGGCTTCAATGAGCGTCAGCAGAAAATAGGTTTTACCGCCACCAGTCCCACCAGCGATAAGGGCGTGAGGGAGTGCGTCATATTCCCAGACAAGATTTTTCATCAGTCTAAGACAGCCGTTCTCTGCCCGTACTTCATCAATGGGAATGCGGTTCGCTATCATATCATAAAGCAGGGTATATTCAATATAGCCGTCATGCAGGGTCTTGTCAGTCAGCTCGCAATACAAGCCACTTTCCAGCTTATCCTCTAACCGTAAAAGCTGGTCTTGATATTTTCCCAGCGTGATTTCACAGCGGATATGAAGCAGTCCCTTTTCCATTTGATAATAAATCTTTGGAAACCAGACGATTTTTTCCCTTGATCTGCTTTGCAGGTCAGTAAAAAAACCGCTGTCTTGTACAGTATCGGCTTCATACCACTTATTTTCCAGTATCATTCTTGCCAGCTTTTGACGGTGCAGGAGCTTCTTGAAACTGTCGTAATAGAAGCGGTAATACAGAAAAGCGACCAATGCACAAACACCAGTCGCTATCAGTATAGTTATGAAGTTGTAAGGGGAGAGCGTCAAGCCGTTTTCTAACAAGCTGAAATGTTCCCAATCGGTACGCATGAGCTGTTTCATATTCAGTAGCAGGAGAACCGCCACGAATACAAACAGAAGCGTTCCTATGGAAAAGTGGTAAACAAGGTGCTTGTCGCTGGCTCTGATACGGTGTCCTTTATTCCAAATCTTACGCATAAAACAATCTCTCCTTTCTGTGTACGAAAAAAGCAGTCAATCCTAAGACTAACTGCTTTAAACTGTCTTTATTCAAAAATAAATATATCTTCTATCGGAGCTTTTACAGCTCTTGAAATATCTATTGCCAATTTAAGTGACGGATTATATTGTGCTTTTTCTAATCTCATAATAGTTTCACGACGAACACCTACAATGTCAGCGAGTTGTTCTTGTGTTAATTCTTGTGCTACACGATATTTTTTTAAATTACATACAAACTTTGCTTCCATAATTTATTCCCTTTTTTCATAACGATATAATAAATAGTTGCTAAGAAAAAGAACAAGAGCATAGATAAGTGAAACAGAAATCAGCATAAACATTGCACACCATTCAACATTACGGGAAAACATACCTATTGCCATAAGCCAGATAACTACAAATAATAGTTTAAAACCTATCTTGTAGGCTTCTAATTGTGCCTTACGTTTATTTTCTTGAAAAAGCTCATCTTCTAAGATATGAGAAAGTTTACCTTCAAAGAAAAAACTGAAAAAACCAAAAAATATGAAAAAAGTAAAAGGAAATATTTCTCCAAATTTATAGTATGTCCAAAATCCGCCAAACCCCAGAAAACCAAACATTCCACAAAATCCCCAGTAAGGAGAAATTGTTCTTGAATATCGTTTTTCCCTGCTGTTTTTTAAAAAGACATTTTTAAAGCAGATAATTATTATATAGATAGCATATAGTGCTATTAAAGCTCCAATTACTAACATAGGAATATCCTTGTAAGAAAATACATATTCCGACATATCCATATTTTTGACCCAGCGTCCATTATTGTATAATAGGGAGTAGATTGTACCAACAATAAGCAATAAAGCACACCCTACCCCCATAAAAATAATTTTTTTAATTTGTTTCTTTGACATATTTATCTCTCCTTTCAAATGAGATGTTTTTGTATCTTTATGAGATAAATATATCACTCCTCATTGTTTGTGTCAATCAAAATTAAGACAAATACATCACTTTTATTTCTTCGGCTGTCCCTGCGTTGTAGGGTTCTGTGGACTGCCTGCGTTCTGGTTGCCTTTATTCTTCAATACAATATCCTCTGCCTTTACATACCAGTCCACATCTGCACCCGTATAAGTCTTTCTTGATACCGTATCGGCTACGGGATTGACAAGCTCCACAACTGCATTGTACGGAAATTCCCTTAACGGTACTTCTGGCGGTACGGACACGGGGATAATTCCACCATGCAGACTGCACTTCAAATCATAGATACGCTTTTTAAGCTGGGTACTCGGTGTCCCGTCCTCATTCTGCAAGAACACATCACGCACCGCTGTAAATTTTAATTCTCCAAATGTTTTCTCTTTGTCAATAACAAACCCGTTTGATAATCTCATAAATTCTTCACTCCTTTACTTTTCTTCAACTGCTACAATATCATCAGCAACTAACACATAATCGGTATGTCCCATATCCCCGATTGCGTAACCTCTGCCGTATAACTTCGGATTGACAAGTTTTACTTTCTGCTCATACTTGAAATGCTTTTCGCCAGCCTGCACGGGAATTTCTACCACAACATTTTCGCCTTTTTGTACGTCAGAATAAAGGTTATAGCTTCGTCTGGTTAAGACCCTGCGGTTATTTTTATCTTTTTCAAAGACTGGCTCGCTTTCGCCTGCAAATTCAAGAGTTCCAAAAGACTGTGCCATATCTGGCACGACATATTTCATTTCCATATTGTTTTACCTCGTTTCTTTCTATTTTTTATAAGTTAATTGATTGTGATTTCTTATTCTGGCAGTTCGGGAAGTACCAGCAATCCCCCAGATAGTAAAGGGTAAAATCAATGCTTACGCACCCTTGACTATCCGTGTTCTTGCAGGTTGTAGGCAGACAAGCCAGAATAAGCAAAAGTCTGCCGTTTGACAGCTTCGGCGGAGAACGTGATTTTTCTTTCCTCATATCGTTACCGCCTTATGATTTCTTCATTTTACGTCGTTTGTAAAGATATGTTCCAGCCAGTCCACCAGCAGACGCAAGCAACATCACAACAAATGCCATTACATTTGTACTGTCGCCCGTTTTGGGACTGTCGCTAGGTCTGTTAGGCTTTTCTGGTGTCGGTGGTGTTTCGGGTTTCTCTGGTTCTTCTGGCTTTTCCTTAAAGGTAATTGTCTGTCCCTTATCCTCAATATCCTTATGCTCGGTAACTTTCTTCGGCTCGTCTGGATTGCTTAAATCGTATAATTCCTCAAAAGTTACAAGCTGTTTGCCGTCAAGAGAAGTAGCGTCAAAGGTAAAGGCAACTTCCACTTTCATAGTTTCGCTGTCGGCAGTAAACGTATAATCACTTTCCACACGTTTTCCATTGATAAGAAGTTCAGCATTTTCTTCTTTCAACATCTGCCAGCCCACAAGTTTGTACTGTGTACCGACTTCTAATCCCTCTAAGGTTACGGTATCAATGATTGTAACGTCTTTTCCTGCTTCAAGTTCTTTATTGCCGTCCTTATCGGTAGCAGTCGTATGAATTTTGATGATACGCTCTGTGATAAGTACGGTCTGCCCGTCGTCCTCAATGTCCTTGTGTTCTGCAACTTTCACGGGTTCGTCTGGATTGCTGAAATCATACAATTCTTCAAAGGTAACAAGGTTCTTGCCACCTAAAGCAGACGCATTGAATGTATAGGAAATTTCCACTTTCATTTCTTCCTCATCAGCGATAAAGGTATAATCGTTTTCTACACGTTTCCCGTCAATGATAAACTCGGCGTTTTCTTCCTTTAACATCTGCCAGCCTTTGAGCTGATATTTTGTGCCTTTTGTAAGTCCGTCCAATTTTACAATATCAACGATTGTAACCTCTTTTCCTGCAAGGATAGTCTTTTCGCCGTCCTTGCTGGTCGCTGTGGTATGGATAGAGATTTCTTTTTCGTATTCATCAGTCAGCGTTCCTAAATCAATCACAAGGTTATTTTTTGATACCACGATTTCAAAAGGTGGGATAAGTTCAAAGCCTTTGTTACTTTCAGAGCGTAATTCTTCAATGATATAAGTATCGTAAGGTAACGCACCTTTGCTGTCGTCTGGTTCAGAAGTTCCAAACCATACACCGTCCTCGCTGGTCTTGCCTGCGTTGGTATTGTGCTTATGAGAAGCCCAGTCAGCAGAAGTGGAGAATTGCCCGTTATCATCAGTTACCACTACATGATTTTCGCCCGTCGTCTTGCTTGTGATCCTAAAGGGAACATCAGCAAGACGCTTGTGTGTACCTGCACCGATTTTTACGCCCTCAATATCCCCACGCTTAATCTGATTATAGATAGAATGGGCTTCGTCGGTTAAGTCCACGATTTTTCCATTTTCTGTGATTGCAAAATCAATCGGTTTTGCACCGTCTGTCAAATATCCGTTTGGAGCTTCACTTTCAACGATACGGAATTTTCCATAAGGTAAGAGGTCAGAAGAAGTAGAAGCGACACCCTCAACATCTGTACGAATTGTTTTTACCACTTCATTTTTCTTGTATAGCTTGCCCTCAACCAAAACAGAATTATCATTTAAGGAAATGATGTCAAAGGCAGTATCTTTCAAAGTGGCACTTCCTTGTGGCTTTGTATCGCCCGTTTCTAAATCTCGTTTCTGAATTTTTACACCGCCACGGATAACCTTGTCTGATACGGAAAACTGGTTACTTCCAGATAGTACGGCAAGGTCGCCGTCCTCGGTAATCTGTGTTACATATAAGCCCTTAATCTGTTCGGACTTATCGCCAGCCTGCATATATGCACCCTCTAACAAGTATCCGTTTGGAGCTTTTGTTTCTTCAACGGTTAGCGTTCCAAGTGGAAGAACCGCCTTGCCGTCCTGCATATAGAAGCTGTCGCCAGATACCTTGTATGCGTCCGCTAATTTTGTGATGTAGTGGGTTGTTCCGTCGCTGTCTGTTTCAGCGATTGTCTTTGTAACCCATGTACGAGTAGCTTCGGCAGGGAGATTGTCTTTGTTATAGAAGCCAGCATAATACTTCCATGTAAATTCTGCACCTGCTAAAGAAGCGTTTCCCTGCGGATTGACTTTCTGTGTTTCCATATCAATCTTGAAAAGCTCAATCAAAGTGTCCGTTACTTTTGGTATATCTGATACTTTCAAGGTCGCTGTCTTTCCAGCTTCAACCTTTAAGGAATATACAGTTTTATCTACTTTATATCCTGCTGGTGCAGATAATTCCTTGATATAAACTGTGCCAGCCTTTACCTCTACAACATCTGTATTTCCGTTTTCATCAGTCGTAAGGGTGGCAAGCTGTTTCATGCAGTCCTTATCAGCAAAGACACCGTATGTTGCACCTGCAATAGAGTAATTCCCGTTACCGTCTGTAATGCCGGTATTACTGGAAGTCTTTTGAAGTGTAGCATTTCCGACATTCAGCTTCGCCCAGAATTGCCCTAATTCCTGTCCCTCGCCAGAGTAGATATAACCGCCACATTCATAGCGTCCTTTATTCTCTTTGACAAAGGCTTTTGCACCAGAGAAAACTTCGTCCTGCGTTGCCTTTGGAATTTCATCATAAGAAGCTCGCACATTATCACATTGCCAGCCAAGATGTACGCTCAATCTCTGCCAGACAACAAGCTGTCTTAAAAGGTAGGCGTGATTGTTGCTTATTCCGCTGTGGCTGTCTGTGTACTGTTTCACATATTCGATAGATAAGGCAACGTCGCTTATCTGGTCGGCACTCATACGGGTGCTTGCGTCAGCTCTGGTCTTGTAACCATTCTTAAAATTTGTGTTGATGTCGATACAGTAAGCGTCCTCGCCCTCAACGGTCAAATGTCCCTCATTAAAGGTAGAACCAATCGAACCGTCATTCATTACTTTTTCAACGATACCGACACGCTCTGTACTTTCCGTCCAGTATTGCTTACTTTCTGCATGAACGGGTGTAGTCGGCAAAGCAGTAACGACAGTTGCAAGAGCTAAGAAGCCCGTACACAATCGTTTCCATGTCTTTTTCATAACTCTAATGCTCCTTTCATTTTGGGTAAAAAAATAGCCGTCCAATAAGAACGGCTGGAAATAGAAAAGGAACGTCATTTTAGGCGTTCCATAGTCTATAAGTTATTCAATTTTTTCTTGTTTCAATACTGATGTGCTGTACCATATCTTTGCATATCTAGGAAAACTTGCGTATCAAGGCTCATTCGTTAGTAGTAAATAAGTAGTAAATTGATGTGTTTGTTTCCTTGAAAATGCTGATAGATACTGTGTTTTAGCGGATAATCAGATTTTTATTGTGTTTTTATACATAAAAATACCATGAAGTTTTTTACACGTCAATAATGTCGGATAAAAAATTTGTATTTTTTCATTTAACCCGTTGTGCTAACTATAAATGTGCAAGTTCGTGATTTTACATAAAAAGTTGCGGTTTCATTCTCCAGAACACAACATTCATGCTTCCAAAGCCCTGCATGGCATTGATATCTTTATGTTTATAAAAAATCTTCTGTGAAATTTTAAGTTCCTCAATTGTGCAAAAGAATAAACTTGTAAATAAAGAATATTTACATTATAATGAAAAGATATCAGCGATAAACATTCAACAGATTAAAAACAGGAGGAAGGACTTTGAAAGAAGAAGTAGTAATCGTATTGGACTTCGGTGGACAGTATAACCAGCTGGTTGCCCGACGCGTAAGAGAATGCAATGTCTATTGCGAGATTTATTCTTACAAAACCGATATTGAAAAAATCAAAGCGATGAATCCAAAGGGAATCATCCTGACAGGCGGGCCGAACAGCTGTTACGAGCCGGATTCTCCAACATACACCGATGAACTTTTCAAACTTGGCATTCCGGTGCTTGGACTGTGTTATGGTGCACAGCTGATGTCACACGTGCTTGGCGGAAAAGTAGAGCGTGCTGATGTCAGAGAATATGGAAAAACCGAAGTATTTATCGATAAAAAAGATTCAAAAATATTCCAGGGTGTGTCTGCACAGACTACATGCTGGATGAGCCACTTCGATTATATCTCAAAAGTTGCACCGGGATTTGAAATCTCTGCACACACCGCAGACTGTCCGGTAGCAGCAGCAGAAAACGAAGCAGAAAAACTCTATGCGATCCAGTTCCATCCGGAAGTACTCCACACTGCAGAAGGAACGAAGATGATCAACAACTTCGTCAAAAATGTATGCGGCTGCAAAGGCGACTGGAAAATGGATGCATTTGTAGAGAACACGATCAAAGAGATCCGCGAAAAAGTAGGAGACGGAAAAGTACTGCTTGCACTTTCAGGCGGCGTAGATTCTTCCGTTGCAGCAGGTCTTCTTTCCAGAGCCATCGGCAAACAGCTTACCTGTGTATTCGTAGATCACGGTCTGCTGCGTAAAGACGAAGGCGATGAAGTAGAAGGTGTATTTGGACCGAACGGTCAGTTTGATCTGAATTTCATCCGTGTGAATGCACAGGAAAGATATTACAAAAAACTGGCAGGTGTTACCGAGCCGGAAGCAAAACGTAAAATCATCGGTGAAGAATTTATCCGCATTTTTGAAGAAGAAGCAAAGAAAATCGGAGCTGTAGATTTCCTGGCACAGGGAACCATTTATCCGGACGTTGTAGAGAGCGGTCTCGGCGGAGAATCCGCAGTGATCAAATCCCATCACAATGTAGGCGGCCTTCCGGATTTCGTAGATTTCAAAGAAATCATCGAGCCGCTGCGTGACCTCTTCAAAGATGAAGTCCGCAAAGCTGGACTGGAACTCGGCATTCCGGAAAAACTGGTATTCCGTCAGCCATTCCCGGGTCCTGGTCTTGGAATCCGTATCATCGGTGAGGTAAATGCAGAAAAAGTCCGCATCGTCCAGGATGCCGATTACATTTACCGTGACGAAGTGGACAAAGCAGTTGCAGCTTACAAAGCAGAGCATGGAACAGCACCATCCTGGATGCCGAACCAGTATTTCGCAGCCCTGACTAACATGCGTTCCGTTGGTGTAATGGGTGACGAAAGAACGTATGACTATGCAGTTGCACTTCGTGCAGTTAATACCGTCGACTTTATGACCGCCGAAGCGGCAGAAATTCCATTTGCAGTACTGCAGAGCGTCATGAGCAGAATCATCAACGAAGTTCGCGGAGTCAACCGAGTATTTTATGATCTGACCAGCAAACCACCTGGAACTATCGAATTCGAATAACGGACTAAAATGCCGAAAGCCTGTATTTATGCGGGTTTTCGGCATTTGTTTTATCGAATGGCTCTAGTTTGGCTCTATTTGTGGGCGGGATAAGGGTTGCGAAAGCACTGATGGAAAAATGAAGGCATAATGGTAAGGAAAAAGTGATATATGCATCTTGGAAGCACAGGAATACTGAAAATTATAAGTTCAGCTGGAACAAAAAGTATGTTATATACTGGAGAATTCCGGGGATCTGTGGGGAGTAATTGCGGGAAAAAAGGGAAAAGCGTATAATGCAAGAAAATAATGTTTTCACAGTGTAAAATAGAGGAGAGAACTATCATGCAGAAAATACTGATTGTAGAAGATGATACAAATATCAATAATCTGCTTCAGGAAGCATTATCCAAAGCAGGCTATTCCTGTGAGCAGGCGTTTTCCGGAACTGAGGCAAAGCTGCTTTTGAATATGCAGGAGCATAGCTATGCACTGGTGTTGCTGGATTTGATGTTGCCGGGAATTACAGGAGAAGCAGTTCTGGAGGAAATACGGAAAAAGGGAAATCTTCCGGTTATTGTTTTGACTGCGAAAGATAGCTTGGATGAAAAGGTAAAGGTTTTAACTAGTGGGGCTGATGATTATATAACGAAACCTTTTGAAATCAGAGAGGTACTGGCAAGAATTCAGGTACAGCTTCGTCATACAGAAGAAAAGGAAATAAAAGAATCTAACCTTTCGTTCAGAGAGATGGTATTGAACAAAGCTACTTTTCAGGTCAGCATTGGTGGAAAAATACTTCCTAAGATAACAAGACAGGAGTTTGCGATTTTAGAATTACTGCTTAGAAATCCGAAGCAGGTTTTCAGTAAAGAGGACATTTTTGAATATGCGTGGGACGAACCATATATGGGTGAAACAAAAACTCTGGATGTACATATAAGCAATATTCGCAAAAAGATAAAAACAGTTACATCTGAGGAATATATTGAAACAGTCTGGGGAATCGGTTATCGTCTTCATCTATAATCTTTACTCTTTTTTTACTATTTATTTGCGTTTGATTAGGATTATTCCTTTATGATAAATGCAGATAAGAAAAAGGAGATGAAAAACTTGAGCGAAATGTTATTGGAAACAAGAAATTTGACTAAGCAATATGGACACCATAAAGCTGTGGACAGTGTCAATATGCATATTAAAAAAGGTGCTATTTATGGTTTTATCGGTCGGAATGGAGCTGGGAAGACAACTTGTCTGAAGATGATCAGTGGACTTTCCAAGCCAACTTGTGGAGAAATCGAGATGTTCGGATACAAGGGAAAGGATTTGCAAAAAGTTCGATCACGGATAGGATGTCTGATTGAGGCACCGGGACTTTATGGAAATATGACTGCATATGAAAATCTGAATATCAAATGCAAGCTGTTTGGAATAAAGAAAAAAAGTTATATTGAAGAAATATTGAGAATTATCGGTCTGGAGGATGTGGGAAAGAAAAAAACAAAACATTTTTCACTTGGAATGAAACAGCGTTTGGGAATTGGTCTTGCTTTGGTTGGAGACCCAGATTTATTAGTTCTTGATGAGCCAATCAATGGATTGGATCCACAGGGTATTGCAGAGATCCGGGATACGATTCAGAGACTTCAGAAAGAGAAGAATATGACAATATGCATTTCCAGTCATATTCTTGAGGAATTATCGAAGATTGCTACTGATTATGGAATTATTCATAATGGAAGTTTATTACAGGAAATTACAAGAGAAGAATTAATAAGAAGATGCAGTGAACGGATAGAGTTGACATTGGATCATCCGAAACAGGCGATTCCGGTGATGGATTCTATGGGATTTACCAACTATCAGGTAACAGATAAAGAGCATATTCATATTTTTGAACGATTGAATGAAAGTGCAGCGTTGAATATGGAACTTGCAAAGTCAGGAATTCCGGTAAAAGGGATTTCCATAACCAGTGAAGAACTGGAAACTTATTTTCTGAATCTGACGGGAGGTGCGGATCATGCTTAATATAATAAAAATGGATTTATACCGGATGCTTAAAACCAAAAGTATGTATGTAATCTGGATCGTACTGGCAGCAATATTATTGATTACAACATCTTTATGCAAGACAGATTATGAGCTTTCGACTGAAAAGGATGCCATGAAACAGGAGCAGGTTACTGAACCTACTGTGGATAATATTAATGTGGGAATGATGGTAACGCTGCCTACGGAGCCGGGAGAAAAGGTGACGGTATATGATATCTTTTTTGCCAATTCCCAAGGAAAATTGTATGCACTGCTTTTGGTGATTTTTACTGTTCTGTTTTCAACAGCGGATATCAGCAGCGGATATATTAAGAATATAGGAGGTCAGATTAGAAATAGAGGAACTCTGATTTTTTCCAGGGCAATTGCCTTGGCTGTCTTTACGGTACTGACAATGGCAGGTGCATTCTTATTTCAGGCAGCGGCGAATGGTATTTTTTTCGGGGAATTGGAATGGGGAAATACAAAGGCAATTTTATCTTATTTTGTGACTGAACTGGCTCTTCATTATGCACTTGTGCTGATTTGTATGGCGATTGCAATTATTTTGAAAAATAATGTAATCAGCATGGTCATTGCTGTCTGTCTTAGCATGAATGTAATGACCATTGTGTATGGGGTGATCAATAGTGTTATTCAAAAAATAGGAATTCAGAATTTCCAGATTTATAAGTATACGATAACAGGAAAATTATCACTGCTTCCTATGAATCCGAGTGGAAATGAGTGTTTGGCGGCATTTGGTGTGGCAATAGTGTTCATCGTTATGATGATATCAGTAAGCAGCGTTGTTTTTCAAAAGAGGGATATTTAACGGATGTATATCGTAATTGGGATATTAGCAGGAATTATTATCTTACAATTTATTATTATGTGGAAATACCAGCGGCAGGTGAAAGACATCTGCCGCCAATTGGCGTTTATGATGAAACATGACAGTAACATGTTGATTAACCATGAATTTGATGTGGGTGGAATAGGAAAGCTTTCTGACAAGTTGAATGAGCTTCTGGAACTGCGAAGAAAAGAGAAGCAGTATTATCAGGAGAAAGAAGCTCTGATTGCGGACACTTATACAAATCTTTCTCATGATATCCGCACACCACTGACATCTTTGGACGGATATTTCCAGCTAATGGAAGAATGTAAAAATATAGAGGATCAGAAACGTTATTTAAGCATTATCCACGAAAGAATTCATAGTCTGAATGAAATGTTGGAAGAACTTTTTATGTTTACAAAGTTAAAAAACGAATCTTACAGTTTTGAATTGACATTGTGCTGTATGAACCGGATTTTGAAAGAAACAGTTTTTTCATACTATGATGAATGGGTAAGAATGGAAATTCAGCCGGATATTCAGATTACGGAAGAACAGTTGTATATACATGGAAACAGGCAGGGACTCCGCCGTGTTATCCAGAATGTGATAAAAAATGGGCTGGATCATGGAGAAAAGAAGATTAGCATTGTGTTGGAACGTGATCAAAATCAGGCGGTGCTTAGAATCAGCAATCAGGTTACACATCCAGAACAGATTAATATAGATCAGGTATTTGAGCGATTTTATAAAGCAGATGTTGCCAGAAGTAAAACATCTACTGGATTGGGACTATCTATTGCAAAGGAGTTGGTTAGTCGGATGGATGGAGAGATTGAAGCAAAAATAGAAAAAAAAGAGTTTATTGTTGAAATGAACTTTCCGATTGTAACCGATGCTAAATAGTATTTTGCGATTATTCAAGAGTTCAAGTCGAACGCACGTGAGACTTGGCACGCGATTCTACACTTCGTTTTATTTCATAACGTATATTAAAGTATTAAAGAAACCTTACTGATTTTCAGAAGTCAAAAACTGAATATCGGTAAGGTTTTTCTTATTATGACAAACTAAGCTGGCAATAAAGCTTCCCAAGAGCGTTTGCTTGAATATAGCGTTGAGTTTGACTTCCAGTGGAACTGCTTATAGTCATGTATATATTTGCAAGCATCGGACTCATTACTGAGCCTTGTGCCGAACCTCCTGTTTCATATCTATGTAAGTTACTTGATATGTTCATGTTAACGAATCAACTTCTGAATTAGAAGATATTATCAAATTTATAAGTCACTATTTATTTTAATAGTATAACAGATGGAATAGGGACTACATTTATGCAATGTAACTTTTGTTCTTTCTGTTTAACGATTTCTTTTTCCTGTATTCTCTGTCCCTCGGATTTCCTCATGATAGAAATAATCTACAATCACCGGATGTCCCTGCACGACTCTGTCATAAGGCATTTCATTATCCACAAAGGGACAATCATACTTCTTAGCCATTTCCTCAGCTTTTACTTCAAGTGCTTCAAAGTAGCTGCGGTTATACTTGTTATAAATCTCATCATAAAGCGGTACAAGATCAGGATATTTTCCAGCGATATAATCCATAATTGTCTTTTTAAAACCGCCTCGAAGATTGAGATTTTCGAGCCAGAACAGATCGCACTGATCCTTTACCCGCTCAAAGATTGCTTCAAAATCCGTGATACCGGGGAATACCGGGGATACGAAACAGACTGTACGGATACCTGCTTCATATACCTGCTTCATAGCAGCGATACGGTGCTCAATGCTAGAAGCAGAGTCCATATCGTTCTTGAAATTTTCATCCAGTGTATTGATCGACCATGAAACGGTTACTCGTCCAAGCTTCTTCAACAGATCAATATCCCGTACCACAAGATCCGACTTTGTGCAGATCAGAATATCTGCGTCACTGCCGATCAGCTGCTCCAGAAGTTTTCTGGTATTCCCGAATTGCTCCTCCTGTGGATTGTAGCCATCTGTCACAGAACCGATGACCACCCGCTGTCCGGCATATTTCTTCGGATTTTTAATTTCCGGCCAATGCTTCACATCAAGGAAAGTGCCCCATTCCTCCTTGTGCCCGGTAAAGCGCTTCATAAAAGAAGCATAGCAATACTTGCAGGCATGTGTACAGCCCACATAGGGATTGACCGAGTAACCGCCTACCGGCAGACTAGACTTAGTCATGATGTTCTTTGTTTCCACCTCACGAATGAGGATTCCATTCATTACTTCTTCCATGATTTCTGTACCTCTAACACTTTATTAAATTCTTCCGGCATTTCCTGAATCATATTTTCATCCCCTATGATAGGGACAAGGTCTTCCTTCATAAACACCGGAATGCCGAGCTTATGTGCCTGGTCCGTCAGAGACCATGCCCATTCCGGCTCCGTATGAATCTTCCTGCTCTGAGCTCCGGTCATGGTGCCGACAACGATCCAATTGATTCCAGAAAGGTCAACTGTGCCGGGATCATCGAATAACGGCTCAAAGGTAACATGGTAATGTTTTGCTCTAACGTTTTTCCGAAGGGCGTCGATACGCCACCGTTCTGCTTTCCTCGTCACCGTAACGCCAAACCATGCGTTTTCCAGATTGGTATCAAAATCCAGCAAATCAGGTCGCTTGGTAAGGAACAGGAACTGATGCTGTGGATTTTCACGGATCTTTACAAATACCTCGTCTCTCCATTCCGGCTTCCATCCGGAGAGATCGCTCATGCCGGTAAGAAGAAAGTTCTGCGGACGTTTCTTTTCCATCATCTTAAGCTTACCCGGAAAGAATTCAGGGTCAGCGAAGTCATCAATCATATGCCAGCGTTTCACGTTGTTGCGGGCATAGCAATATGAACACCCCACTGTGCAGCCAATGACGATATTCATGTTCTGAATCTGATCTTTGATACAAATACTCATGACTTCTGCCACTCCTCAAGATTCTTTCTGATGCGGTCGAGGCATTCCTCAAACCAGGTAATTTCTTCCTCTGAAAAATCTTTGTAGTAAATACTGCCCATCTCATCAGATACAGAATCGTACTCACCCTTTAAGGCATGTGCTTTCTCAGTCAGAAACAGGAGTGTTTTCCTTTTGTCCGTTTCAGACTGAACACGGCTTATCAGCCCTTGATTTTCCATTCTTTCCAGCATCGTAGTAAGAGATGTTATCGCTAATCCGCATTTAGTCGAGAGTGACCTGATTGAGATACCATCCTCCTGCCACAGCACATAAAGAATACGCCCCTGGGCTCCATTAAACGCATCAATATTCTTTTCACTGAGAATCTTCTCGAAAATCCGGTCTCCAAGCTGTTTTATTTTGGTGACAAGAAATCCTCCATTCATTTTCATATAAAAACTCCTATATAGTATTTTGTCAAATAATACTATATAGGAGTTTTATTGTCAACAGTTTGTATGTCTAAGTAGAAGTAACTTTCGATTTTTTCAATTCTCCAAACGGGAATTTGTCAGTATCTCTTTTTGCATGTTTTGGGTATCGTTGCTTCATAACTCATATCAAGCAACATTTTGGTTTTGTCATCTGATACGCTGCCATCCAGTGCAACAGTAATCCAGCTATCCTTGCTCATGTGATACGCCGGGAAGAAGCCGGGTTCCTCTCGTAGTGTGCCAATCAGAATTGGGTCACATTTGAAATCGACCACTTTCAGCATTTCTTCGCCTTGCAGCCCCAGCTTGTTCTTTGGTACATCCATAATCAGAGCAAACCACTTCCGATTATTACAATGCCGGAACACCTCATAATTCGGATATTTGAGCCACGGATAATCTGTCTCAGCGTTATATGTCTCCATTATAAATGATTCTAATTCTGCACGTTTCATAACCTCACCTCTACAACTTCTAGCTTTCTGCATGTTACTATATAGTTTTGATGACCTGTTCTTCTGCATTTTGGCCGAGGGATAATCTCTTCGTGGAAAAAATAATTGACCACGATAGGCGGATCGTTGAACGGGCGTTTGATGGAATCATCATCCCGGACATACAGTAGCCCTTCCTCTTGGCAAAACTGCCGCATCTGCGCATCCAGCATTGACCAGTAGCTGCGTTCTTTTTTATTGTAAATGGTATCGTACAGCGGCAGCAGGTCTGGATGTTTTTCCGTTATATAGTCAAAAATCGTTTTCTTATAACCGCCCCGCAAGTTTAGGTTTTCCAGCCAGACCAAATTACATTGATTCTTCGCCCGGTGGATGATGGAGGGCAGGTCGGTGAGGCCGGGGAAAATCGGCGAGATAAAGCAGGTGGTGCGCACACCAGCATCATGGAATGCTTTCATAGCGGCCAGCCGCCGCTCAATGCTCACTGCATTGTCCATATCAGTGCGAAAATCTTCGTCCAGTGTGTTTGATCGACCAGGATACCCGCGCATTGGGGAATGTTTTAATGAGGTCAAGGTCACGCAGCACCAGGTCAGACTTGGTAGCAATACTGAGGCTACATCCGCTGCCCTGCATCTGCTCTAAAATGGCGCGGGTGCGGCAGGCGGTTTCCTCCAGCGGCTGATATGGGTCGGTCACGTAACAGAGAAACAGTTCTTTCCCTGCATACCGCTCCGGGTGTTTGATTTCCGGCCAAAATTTAACGTCTATGAACTCTCCCCAGGGCTCCGGGTGATTGGTAAAACGCTTCATAAAAGATGCGTAGCAATATTTGCAGCCGTGGCCACAGCCCACATAAGGATTGACCGAATAATAATCACTCACAGGCAAATTGGATTTTGTGAGGACGCTTTTTACTTCAACGTTTCAGATGATTGGCTCCATTGTATGTATGCTCCTTTGATTTTGCTTATTTTTCACGGGACAGTTTCATCATATCCTTCATATCGGCAAAACCGATTGTTTGATACAGCGGCCTGCCTTTGTCTGAGGTTTCAAGATATATTTTTGAAATATGCCGCTGACGAGCCTGCTCTACAAGCCACCTGACGATTCTGTTCCCTATGCCGTGTCCGCGAAACTGTGGCCGGGTATAAATGTTCATCAGGTAGGCACATTTCCCGTTTAGATTGTCCGGTGAGGGCATCTCATGATAGAGGCATATCCCGCCGCAGCCGACGATTTCCTCCCCTACGTAGGCAAAGCAGGCAATATGTCCGCCCTGCGGCAGTTCTGTTTGATAGTAGCGGCGATTTTCCGATTCCAGCTCTGTTACAGACCGCTCCGAGGGGATGGAGAATACCTCATGCAAGACTTCCATTCGCCATTGCATCAATACATTCAGGTCCTGGATCGTGGCCTGCCGGATCTGAATCTCCATTATAATGCCCCCGCTTTCATTACCACCGGCAGTTTCGACACATCCGGCTTACCGTTGACATTCAAAGGAATCTGTTTCATCTTCACAAAGAACTCTGGGATCATAAAGGAAGTCAGATTTTCAGACAGTTCTTTTTTTACTTCCGAGACTTTCAGCTTATTGTCGGAAGGCACCACATAGGCGGTCATATAGGACAGTCCATCCTCGTCTGTAAAAGCCCGGACAATAGCCTGCTGCACATCCTTGCACCGATAGAGCCGGGACTCCACCTCGGCAAGTTCCACCCGCTTGCCGTAAATCATGATCTGGTCGTCCTTGCGGTGCAGGAATGCAATGTTGCCATCCGGCAGGATATAGCCCAAATCGCCGCTGCGGTACATGGTGCTACCGTCCGGCTGCCGCTCAAAAGCGCTGTTTTCCTCGGCATGGTCGCCAATGTAGCCCAGAGATACACCGCCGCCATAAATGCAAATCTCACCCGTCTGCCCTTTGGCAACCTCGTTGCCAGACTGATCCAGAATCCTGATCTGCGCACCTAGTACAGGATGACCGATGGGATAGGTACCGTCCTCCAGCACAGTTCCACTATTACAACGGTAATAGGAGGCGCAGACCGTTGTCTCGGAGGGGCCGTAGGTGTTGTAAACCTCTGCTTTGTTCAGCAGGTGATCCACATAAACGCCCCGCAACACATCGCCGCCGCTGATAAGCAGCCGCAGAGAGGACGGAATGACAGACAGGTGGTTCATTTCTGCCAGCAGATACGGAAAGCCGCTGATCATAGTCACATGGTGACGTTCCACAAAAGCCATCAACGCATGGATGTCGGCCTTATCCTCGTCAGCGGGGATGGCCAGAGCGGCACCATTCAGCAGACTGGTGAACACTTCCTCCACAAAGATGTCAAAAGAACAGACGGAATATTGTAGCATGACATCACCGGGGCCGGGATGGAACTCGTTGGCAAAGGCACGGACATAATGGCAAACATTGCGGTTGGTGACACAGACACCTTTGGGCCGCCCGGTGGTACCTGACGTATACAGCACATAGGCGGGGCGTTCCGGGTCTTCGATGGCGTTGCGCTTCCAGGAGGGCGTCTCCACGCCGCAGATCTCACAATCTGTATAGCGGATGGGGAAACTGCTCAGTTTGGGCGCAAAGGCGTGTTCCGTCAGCACAAAATCCACCTGTGCCTCGGTCATCATGTCATGGATGCGCCCGGTGGGAAAATCCGGCTCGGCTGGGACATATCGGCCGCCGCATTTGAGTACCGCCAGAATCGAGGCAATCATCTCGGTTCGGTGACGCATGACGATGCCGATGCTGTGTACTTCCTGCGGAAAGCTGCACGTGATCATATCTACCATGTTGGACAGCTCTCCAAAAGTCATGGCGCGGTCGTTTTCAATGATAGCCGGGGCATTTTCATGTTCTTTAACTACTTTCTGAAAAAGCGAATAAATCGTATCCATCGTTTTATCTCCTTGTCGGTTTATCTATTTAATATCCAGTGAATGCCAGCCGCTGTGCGCTTGTTGCACGCCTGATAGTGGCTGCCACTGTTCAGTACGAAGGTGGTTTCGATGCCTTTCCCGTGGCACAGTGTTTCTATCTCCTGCGTATTCTGCTGTACAACGTTCAAAATCGGATTATCGGTGGAGCTCTCCTTGTCTCCGAGAGAAAAATACAGACAGTCAGGTTTGCGCTTCATCTCATGGGAGCACACATATTCCATGATGCCCTCAAACCAGAAGGAACCTGACATACTCGCTGCGCGGGCAAACACATCCGTTTGGTAGAGAGCGTAGAGGGCGAACAGCCCGGCCAGCGAGTAACCGGCGAGGCCCCGCCAGGCGGGCGCACCGGGAAGGAGCGCTTCCGCTTCCGGCATAATTTCATCCAGAAGCAGTTTCAGGTAATCATCCGCACCCCCGGTGCAGGGCGTATCGTGTTTAGAGATCGGCCCCATATACCACGGTGTCATGTCATGATCCCATTTCAGCTCACTGACCGCCACCAGACAGAAATCTGGGCAGCCGAGCGCCATCAGGTTTTTATACACACTGTTAACGGCATTGGAAAAGGTGTTGAGATAGATAACTGGGCTGCCCGGCTTTGCGCTTGGGTATATGTCCACTCTTTTTTGTTCTATGGTTAAAGAAGTCACTTTGTTGCCTCCTCTCTTGACGATTCATTGTATAAATATTGTACGGTATCCGAAAACGAAAGCAAGTACGCAGAAAGTTCGTACATAGTATCAAACTACTGACCAAGGCTATAAACAGGAGGAATCAAGATGGATCATATCATGACATATGAGGAATATCTGCGCGATGTCAAGAAGGGAATCGTCACCGATCTGGGCAACAGCCCGGTCACGCCGCTGCTTCTGATGCTTCAGGGAAAGTGGAAAACACAGATTACCATGACGATTTGGTTTGTGTTGCTTTCCGCTGGAATTAAAACGTCAGCCTTCTAGATATCAAAATTTCGAGGCTCAATCACACTCTCTATTTTCTCGCTGTCTACGCTTAGCAACTACCATTACTGGCAGTCACCCAAGACTCGCTACTGGCGGTTGGTTAGACCTTACCAGACAGGCATTCCACCTGCTAGACTACTCGCCCTTGTCTGGGCGCACAATTTCGATTGTTTTAATTCTTCTCAGTTCCACCTTCTTGCCCTTCGGACAAGAAGTATCCCTCGCTCAAAGAGCTCGGTCAATTCAAATCTTCTGTTGCTTTCAGTCTCTGCTGAAGACTGAAAGTTACCTTCACTTTACTATTTCTAATAGTTTTCTCACATAATCATCTGCGTGGTTTATTGAAAACTCTCCATGATACATATTAGGAAGAACTTGTATAAAACTATCCTGCAATTTTTCATGAATGATTTTAGCAGATTTTTTCATTGATTGCTTTTCTTTTTCTCCAACATAAATTTGAACGGTTGCTTCACACTCTCCAATGCCATCTTTTAGTGAATATACTGAGTTTTCCTGTAAAAAGGCAATCATATCACTCTTTCTAATAGCACAAGTATCTTTGTAATATTCATCAAACAAATTCGACTTTATTCGTAGTGATTTGAATTGCAATTTTGAAAACCACTTATACTTTATTAAGCCATAGCAACTTCCAAACGCCGGTTTAATCATAGAATATGTAAATTTTGAAGGTATCACAAGTACACTTTCCACTATTGCATACCTACATATATCTTTGCGCTGAGATAAAATTTCAAGCAAAATCTGCCCTCCAAGCGATAGTCCTCCCATCATTAAAACAGAACCCCCCAATTTGCTATTTACAAATTCTATAATATCCAAAGCATTATTCTCTATCGTCGTAAACTGCTTATCACATCCTGCATGACCATCTAATATAGGCAAAACCACATGATAATCTGTTTGAAGTCTTTCAGCAACCTCTTTGTAATTCCACCATGATAAACCGCCTCCGTGTAAGAGGATAATTACATCGCTGTTTTCTTTTCCATATTCTACATAATTCAACCTCTTTCACCTCGCTGTAAACTTCCGATTTTTCGTTCTCTGCGACTTCCCAATAAACGGGAATTTATTTACTTTTCTTCATATTTTTTAACGATACCTAAACTATAAACAGCCATAATTGCAATCGTTTCCACCATCACACCAATAACCGACCACAGAATGTATGGTGTATTTTGACCTTCTAACAGCGGAATGCCTAATATAATAAAAACGATTCCATAGATTATAAACAATCGTCCGGTCGCACGATTGTAACCTTTCACATCTTTTACTTTTATTGTTTCGGTATTAGCCCAGAATCCAACCAGATTCTTAGAAAACATATCTTTTATTCCTAGTCCAATTATAAACACTCCGAAAAGTGACCATATAATAAACCCTATCATATTGTTTCTCCTTACAAATCGAATTAAAAGCCACCATAATGAGACAATGTCTCTGTTGCAAATTCTGTACCAACTCTCATAGCCTCGTAAATATCACCAATTAACATATGAGAACACACAAAGCCTGCATGGTAGCTATCTCCGCAACCAGTAGTATCAACTATTTCTAAAGCTTCATCAGCCGGGACAAAATACTTTTCACCATTATAATATGTAACACTTCCTTTATCAGCTAAAGATGCATTAAATAGTCCTTTATAATTGGTGAACTACCCATTGTCTAAAGCCAATGGGCTTCCTGCTTCGCAGACCTCGCAACCTACTATCTCCACAGGCGTTAATTCGGACAGTCCCTGTCCTATATTGTTATTCCTTTTATGCTATTCGTCTTAATCCTTCTTCCAGTATATTCTTTGCTGCATTGATATCTCTGTCATGCGTTGTACCACAGACAGGACATACCCATTCCCTTACGGACAGGTTTTTTGTCTCTGTATTTTGGTATCCACAAACGGAACACAGCTGACTACTGGCATAGAATGTATCTATTTTGACATATTTCCTGCCATT
>NZ_WQNP01000147.1:0-1246 GCF_018783905.1 Ruminococcus sp. MCC718 | reverse complement strand
GCATTGCTTTTGGTATCGGTTCTGAAGCAGGAACAAAAGACGAAGGGCAAAGCAAGGCTTACCAATATGATTAAGTCAGGCAAGGAGCTGAAAGTCTTTTCCATTCCGCAAAAGGATTTGAAGAAGTTTACCGAACAGGCAAAACGCTATGGCGTTCTTTATTGTGTCCTCAGAGATAAGAACACAAAGGGAGAGAACGCTCCGGTAGATATTATTGCAAGAGCAGAGGACGCTTCTAAAATTCAGCGTATCGTTGAAAGATTTGAACTTGGCAAGGTGGATAAGGCTTCGATTGTCAGTGAAGCAGAGAAGGCTATCGCAGACCGTGAAGCGGTTGAGAAAGAAAAGCCGACCAAATCCAAGAGTGAAATCATTATGGAAGAAGCAGTCAGAAATCCAATGCAGAAAGAGGAGCGAGCAAACGCAAACCCCTCAGTCGCCAAAACAGACAAAAGCCCTCTGTCAAGGCAAAACTCAGAGCCGGTAGAAACGCAATCTGATAAGGGTGTTGCAAAGCCAGTGGAAAAGCCATCGGTCAAAGAGAAACTTGACCGTTACAAGGCACAGGCAAAACAGCAAAAAGAAGCAGAGCGTAAAGAGCCGGAGGTTAAGAAAGACGGCAAGAAGCCGCAGCAGAAAAACGGTCAGACGGTACACCGTCAGCCGAAGAAGAAACCCAAAACAAAAGAGAGGTAATTCACTATGACAAATGATTTCAAACCCGCAAAGGCTGGCGGTAATCAGCTAAGATTATCCAAAGAGGAGTATGCAGAAAAGAAGCGAGCAGAAAAAGAAAAAGTCTATCAGATGATTGATGATGCTGCCCGTGAGATTGTGAGTGACCCTGAGAAGTTCAAGAACTTTCTTGATACGCAGAGTCGAATGGACAGATATTCCGCAGCAAATGCTCTCCTTATTTACAGTCAGTATCCGCAGGCGACACAGCTTAAAGATTTTGATGATTGGGGTAAGGACAATGTGAAGATTACCAAAGGGGCAAAGAGTATTTCTATCCTTGAACCAGTGGAATACACAAGAGCAGATGGTTCTCCGGGTATTTCCTACAATGTCAAAAAGGTATTTGATGTTACGCAGACAAATGGAAGAAAAGCTCCGGCAGTATCAGCAAACCGTGACCCGAAAGCACTTATCACGACAATGCTTGATGTATCTCCGGTGGAGGTTGCGGCAACCGATGAACTTCCGTATCCGAATATGGCAGCTTTCTATAATAATGAAAAGCAGA